>DASSDE010000232.1:0-7154 GCA_035697365.1 Kribbella sp.
GCGCGCTGCTCCGCCCGCTCGCGGCCGCGGTCGAGAACGAACTGGTCTTCCCCGAGCGCCCACCCTTCGTCGCCTCGGCGCTGGGGCGGGAGGCGGTGGTGCTCGGGGCGGTCGGCAACGCGTTCGACCGGTTCAAGTCAGGCATCTACGGGATCCACGACGTCCCCAGTCCGTGGAACCGCATCACTCACGCAGTGGAGAGGACCACCCGGTGAAGCTCGGAGTCAGCTCGTATTGTTTCCGCCAGCTCATGACGAGCGGCGAGATGGACCTGATCGCGGTCCTGGACTGGGTCGCGGCCTCCTCGGCCGGGCACATCGAGGTCGCGGCGATGGACGGGGAGTACTACCTGGAGCACGAGGACGTGGTCCGCGACACCGCCAAGCACGCCGCGGACATCGACGTACCGATCGTGAACTACCTGGTCAGCGGTGACCTGCGGGCCGCGGACACCGCTGAGATCGACCGGCTGCGCAAGCAGTTGGACGTCGCGAACGCCTTCGGGGCGAAGATCTTCCGGCACGACGTGGCGCCGTGGGCGTGGCGCGAGCAGGACCCGGGCGAGTTCGAGTCGACGTTCGCGAAGGTCGTCGAGGGCTGTCGCGCGGTCGCCGACCACGCGGCCGACCTGGGCATCGTGTCGACGATCGAGAACCACGGCTTCTTCATGAACGGCAGCGAGCGGCTGGCCCGCCTGGTGTACGAGGTGGACCGCCCGAACTTCCGCGTCACGCTCGACCTCGGCAACGGCCTGTGCGTCGGCGAGGTGCCGGGCAAGACCGCGGCCGGCCTGATCGACGTCGCGGCCTCGATCGGCGTGAAGGACTTCCACATCCGGCGCTCGGCCGGTGACGGCTGGCTGAAGACGCTGGCCGGCGACTACCTGCTCGGTACGGTCACGGGCCACGGTGACGTGGACGTGGCCGGGCTGCTCGCGCTGGCCGCCACCAAGCCCGACGTACCGGTGAGCCTCGAGTTCGAGGGCATGGAGTCGCCGCTGCCCGCGATCGAGCGCTCGCTCGCGAACATTCTCCGACTGACGGAAGGCAAGGCCTGAGATGACGACCCGGATTGCGGTGATCGGCCTGGGCACGATCGCCGTCGAGCACCTGAGTGCCTACCAGAAGAACCCGGACGCCGAGGTCGTCGCCGTGTGCGACGTCGACCTGGAGCGGGCGAAGGCGCGCGCCGAGCAGTTCGGCGTCGAGCGGGTGACCGGCGACGCCGCGGAGATCTTCGCGGACCCGGACATCGATGCGGTGAGCGTCTGCGTACCGAACACGCTGCACGCGCCGATCGCCGAGGCCGCGCTGCGGGCCGGCAAGAACGTCCTGGTCGAGAAGCCGATGACCGTGACGGTGCCCGAGGCCGAGACGCTGGTGCAGGCGGTCGAGGAGACCGGCAAGGCATTGCAGATCGGGTACGTACGGCGGTACGCGCCGAACGCGCTGGTGACCAAACGGTTCCTGGACGCGGGCGAGTTCGGCGACATCTACGCGGCCCGCGCCACCCTGCTGCGGACGGCCGGCAACCCCGGTGGCTGGTTCGGTGACGTGGAGCTGTCCGGCGGCGGGCCGCTGATCGACCTCGGCGTCCACATCATCGACCTGTGCTGGTACCTGATGGGGATGCCGAAGGCGGTGTCGGCGTCCGGCGTGACGTTCGCTCCGCTCGGTGCACGCGACAACATCCAGAACCTGACGCGGTACAAGGCCGCATCGGCGGCGCGGGCGAACACGGTCGAGGACTACGCGACCGCGCAGATCCGCTTCGAGGGCGGGGCGGTCCTCGACGTGGACACGTCGTACTCGCTGCACGCCCGCAACGAGATCAGCGTCCGGATCCACGGTGACAAGGGCGGCGCGGAGATCGAGCCGGAGCTGCTGATGATCACCGAGCGGCACGACACGCTGCTGCACGTCCAGCCGCAGATCGACTCGCTCGGGTTCGACTTCCGGGTCGGGTTCGCGAACCAGATCGACCACTTCCTGCAGATCTGCCGCGGCGAGATCCCGGCCGACGCGACCGCCGAGCAGGGCCTGGAGATGGCCCGGATGCTGTCGGCGATCTACGAGTCGGCCAAGTCCGGCTCCGAGGTGAAGATCGCACGCTGACCTTCAGTACGGCACGGTTGCCCGGGGCTTTGTGGCCTCGGGCAACCGTTCTTTCCGGGGTCAGAGCAGCGCATCGGTGATGGCGTCGGCGTTGGCCTCGAGCCAGACCTGGCGGTGCTTGATCTGGTCGCCGACGCCCTCGCTCCACATCCGTTGCCAGCCGCCGCCGAGGGTGTCCGCGCGGTACTTCATCGTGTGCCAGGCGCGCTCGTTGAGGCCGATCGACAGCCCCATCAGCCGGCGTCGGTCGGCCTCGGTGAGCCCGTACGCGTCCGCGAGCTGCCGGCAGCGGCGGGGCCGGTCGAGCCCGCGCAGCGCCGGATCCAGATCGGCGTCGGCACCGAACGGGGCCCACCAGAGCATCAGGTTCACCGCTTCCCGGGCGCGGCTCACGGGACGCGCCATGTCGAAGTCGATCAGCGCGTACGCACGGCCGTCGCGGAACACCACGTTCTCCGGGGTCACGTCCTGGTGACCGACCAGCTCGGGCGGATCGTTCAGGTCGGGCAGCCCGGCCGGCTCGATCGGAGCGGGCAGGTTGTCCGGGATCCCGAACGGCTCGACCGCGTCGTGGTACGCACGCAGCAGCCGCGCGACCGAGAGCATCCGCTCCTCGTCGGCGATCCACGGCGGGCGCGGACGTCCGGCGACCTCGCCCTCGATGTAGCTGAGGGCGTGCCGCCCGGCGGAGTCGATGCCGAGGAAGCGCGGCGCGCCCTCGAAGCCGGCCTTCTCCAGGTGCAGCAGCAAGTCCTGGACCAGCTCGGCGCGCTCGCCGGGTGGCCGCCGTACCGTGTCGCCGACCCGCACCAGCCCCTCGGTGACGTCGCCGCCGAGCAGCGGGATCTCTTCGCCGTCCTCGATCACTCGAACCCCATTCCACTGGATGAAACATTTGTCTGCACAAAGGCGGCGCACGGCGTACCGTTCCACGATCCGCACCCGATCGGAGGCACAGAGTGACCGCCACCACCCCTGTGAAGGCTCCACCCGGAGCCAGCCGCACGCGGTACCTGATCCTAGGGCTCGCGTTCGTCGGACTCTCACTGAATTACCTGGACCGCGCGAACCTCAGTGTCGCGCTGCCGTTCATCCAGGACGACCTGCACCTCGACCTGAGCAACGCCGAGAAGGGACTCATCCTCGGTGCGTTCTTCTGGGCGTACGACGGCGCGATGCTGGCGGCCGGCTGGTTCGCCGACAAGGTCGGCCCGCGGAAGGCGTTCACGTTCGCCGCGCTGTGGTGGAGCGTCGTGACCGCGCTGACGCCGCTGGCGCGCGGGTTCTGGTCGTTGTTCGCGTTCCGGTTCGGGCTCGGCGCGGGTGAGGCGCCGGCGTACCCGAGCGCGACCAAGGCTGCGTCGCGGTGGTTCCCGGCGCACGAGCGGGCGTTCGCGAGCGCGGTCATCGACTCCGGCTCGCGAGTCGGGACGGTGCTGTCGCTGCCGGTCGTGACCGCGCTGATCGCCTTGGTGAGCTGGCATTTCTCGTTCGTCGTCCTCGGAGTGCTCGGGATCATGCTCGCCGCGGTCTGGTACTGGTACTACCGCGATCCGGGCGAGCACCCGCACGCGAACGCGGCCGAACGGGACTACATCGCCACGAACGGCGCGCGACTGGAGGAGAACGACTCCGAGGCGGCCGCGCAGATCCGCTGGCGGGACCTGTTCCGGTACCGGACGATCCGCGGCATGATGCTCGGCTTCTTCTGCCTGAACTTCGTCATCTACTTCTTCCTCACCTGGTTCCCGTCGTACCTGAAGGACGCGCGCGGGCTCGACCTGAAGGAGCTCGGAACGCTCGGCACGCTGCCCGGGATCACCGCCATCGCCGGCGGCTGGATCGCGGGCCTGGTCGCCGACCGCCGGATCCGCGCGGGCGCCGATGTGACGCGCGTCCGGAAGACCGTGATGGTCGGAGGGCTGCTCGGCGGTGCGGCGATCGTCTTCGCAGCGCCGGCCAAGTCGGTGTATGTCGCGTTGCTGTTCCTGGCGATCTCGTACGCGAGCCTGGCGATCGCGGCCACGGGGATCTGGTCGTTGCCGGGTGACGTGGCGCCGTCGTCGCGGCACGTGGCCTCGATCGGTGGCATCCAGAACTTCGCGTCGAACATCGCCGGGATCATCAGCCCGTACGTCTTCGGGCTGCTGCTGGACATCTACCACGGCTCGTACCTGCCGTCGTTCGCGGTGGCCGGCGTGGTGGCGGTGATCGGTGCGCTGACGTACGCCTTCGTGGTCGGCAAGGCCGAACCGCTGCCGGTCCGGGACAGCTGACCGCCGCGTTTGCCAGCCCGGCAAGAATGTTTGCCAGTACGACGGGGAGCTGTGCACCATCGCCGTATGACGACCGAACAGCTCCCCGACGAGCACTGGAACGCGTTCTACTCCGAGCACGAGCAGATCTGGAGCGGCAAGCCGAACGTCGCGTTCGCCGAAGAGGTGGTCGACCTGACGCCGGGCCGGGCGCTCGACCTGGGTTGTGGTGAGGGCGCGGACGCGATCTGGCTCGCGCAGCAAGGCTGGACGGTCACAGCCGTCGACATCTCGACGGTCGCGCTGGGCCGCGCGGCCGGGCACGCGAAGGCGGCTGGGGTCGCCGAGCGGATCGATTGGCAGCAGCACGAGCTGGGCAGGACGTTCCCGGACGGGGAGTTCGATCTGGTGTCGGCGCAGTTCCTGCACTCGAAGACCGAGTTGCCGCGCGACGGCATTCTGCGTCAGGCGGCGGCCGCGGTCGCGCCCGGTGGGATCCTGCTGATCGAGGGCCACCTGGGCTTCCCGCCCGGCGAACACAACCCGCACCCCGACATCCACTTCCCGGAGCCCGACGAGGTGATCGAGAGCCTCGCACTTCCTGACGGCGAGTGGGAGACGCTCGTCAGCCGCGTACACGACCGAGCGCAGGTGCTGCGCGACGGCCAGCCGATCACCCGCCGCGACTGCACCGTCAAGCTACGTCGCCGCTAGCGCGTCGCTTCGTTTGAGGTGTCAGAGGTCGCCGGCGGATCGACGGCCGATGTAGAGCTCGGCGAAGGCGGCAGCTGCGGTGGGGGACTCGAGCAGGCGCCGCATCCGGGCCTCGGCGATCCGGGCGAGGAAAGGGTTGCTGGTCTCAGCGGTGCTGTGGTGGAACACCTCGGACAGCCAGAGCGAGAACTCCTGGTACTGCCAGACCAGCGGCAGGCACGCATCTGAATACCTGGCCAGTTGTGCCGGATCGCCCGCGAAGTACGCCTCGATCGCGTCTGCAAGGATGAACGCATCGTGCAGCGCGAGGTTGAGGCCCTTCGCGGCGATCGGTGCGACCAGGTGCGCGGAGTCGCCCGCGAGATGCAGGCGTCCGTACGCCATCGGCTCGACGACGTAGTTGTGCATGTCGAGGATCCGCTTCTCGACCAGCTCGCCCTCGATGATGGCACCGTCCGGCACGGTCAGGCGCGCGTGCAGTTCGCGCCAGACGCGCTCGTCCGGCCAGTCGCCCTCGGTCTCGCCCGGCGCCGTCTGCAGGTAGAACCGGGTCACCGTCGGCGTCCGTGCCATGTGGGCCGCGAAGCCGCGCGGATGGATGCCGAACAGAACGCCGTCCGCGGACGGCGGCGCCTCCGCGAGCAGTGCCAGCCAGCCGATCCCGTAATCGTGCCGTGCGCGGACAGTCGTGTCCGTCGGCAGATAGCTCTGCGAGACTCCGCGAGCGCCGTCGCATCCGGCGACGAAGTCGCAGCCGATGCGGTGCTCGCCGGCAGCGGCACGGAAGCTGACGGCGGGGGAGTTCGACGTCAGGTCGTGCAGCTGGACGTCGCTCACCTCGAACACCGCCTCGCCGCCGGCGTCGACGTACTGCGCGATCAGGTCGGTGACCAGGAACTGTTGCGGGTAGACGTAGTGCCGGTGGCCAGTGAGGTCCCCGTACCGGAAGGCATGTCGCTGCCCAGCGAACCGGAACTCGAACTTCTCGTGCATCGGCGCCGACGCGATCAGCTTCTCGCCGAGCCCGCGCTGCTCCAAGCCGCGTACCGCCCACTCCTCGATGAACCCTGCTCGCGGCCGTTGCTCGACGAACGCGCGGCTCTGTTCCTCGATCAGCATGCATTCGATGCCTGCCCGCAGCAGGAGGTTCGCCAGTGTCAGTCCCGCTGGTCCGGCGCCCACCACGACCACCGCGGTGCGTGTCGTCACGTCGCGGCCTCCTCACCGTCGGCTGTTCACTCGGACGTCACCATTGCAGCGGACCATCGGGGTCATGAGCGAGCTTGATCTGGTCCAAGAACTCGGCTTCCGCGTACTGGACGAGGAGGACGACGACCCGGTCCTGCTACGCGCGGACGGTACGCCGGTCGACACGTGGCGCGAAGGTTATCCGTACGCCGAGCGACTGCCGCGGGAGATCTACGACCGGGACAAGCGGCTGCTGCAGATCGAGCTCCTCAAGTTGCAGTACTGGGTGAAGCGGTCGAAGCAGCGGCTCGTGATCGTGTTCGAGGGTCGCGACGCGGCCGGCAAGGGCGGCACGATCAAGCGGTTCATGGAGCACCTGAACCCGCGTGGGGCCGGCATCGTCGCCCTCGAGAAGCCGACCGAGCGCGAGCAGACGCAGTGGTACTTCCAGCGGTACGTCGCGCACGTGATGGGGTATTGCTCGCAGGAGCAGTACGAGGAGTTCATGCGCCAGGCGCCGGAGTTCGAGCGGATGCTCGTACGGTCCGGGATCCTGCTCGTGAAGCTGTGGTTCTCGGTGTCGCAGGCCGAGCAGCAGACCCGTTTCACGATCCGCCAGATCGACCCCGTACGCCAGTGGAAGCTCTCGCCGACCGACCTCGCTGCGCTCGACAAGTGGCAGGCGTACACGGAGGCGAAGGAGGCGATGTTCCACTACACCGACACCCCTCACGCCCCGTGGACCGTTGTCAAGAGCAACGACAAGAAGCGCGCCCGCCTGGAGGCCATGCGCCACGTCCTGTCCCTCTACAACTACGCCGACAAGGACGAAACCCTCGTAGGCCACCCAGACCCCAAGATCCTGGGCTCCGCAGCCCAAGTC
>DASSDE010000233.1:0-3021 GCA_035697365.1 Kribbella sp.
TGCCGAAGACCGCTGGTTGCTGCCCTAGGTAGCTGAAAGTCCCACTCAGGTGGGCGGCCCGCGCAGGTGACTTGGAAGTGAAGCACGAATGTTCACGCCCTTGCGCCTGCGCAGGGGCGTTTCTCTTTTGTTCAGGGGTCCGAGGCGTGGAAGCCGATAGAAGGAGACCCCCATGGCGAGGCCGGACAAGGCAGCCGCTGTCGCGGAGCTGACGGACGAGTTCCGTAGCTCCAACGGCGCCGTGCTGACCGAGTACCGCGGTCTCACCGTTGCGCAGCTCAAGCAGCTTCGAGGTGCGCTCGGTGACGACGTGAACTACGCCGTGGTGAAGAACACGCTGACCAAGATCGCGGCCAAGGACGCCGGCGTCGACACGTTCGACGACCTGCTCGAAGGCCCCTCGGCAATCGCCTTTATCAAGGGCGACCCGGTGGTTGCGGCCAAGGGTCTGCGGGACTTCGCCAAGGCGAACCCCCTGCTCGTCATCAAGGGTGGAGTGCTGGAAGGCAAGGCACTCGGCTCTGACGAGATCAGCAAGCTCGCTGACCTGGAGTCGCGTGAGGTTCTCCTCGCGAAGCTCGCAGGTGCGATGAAGGCGGCTCCGCAGCAAGCGGTGTCGTTGTTCGCTGCTCCGCTGTCGCAGGCCGCGCGCCTGTTCGCGGCGCTGCAGGACAAGTTGCCGGCCGAGGCCCCGGCCGCTGCGCAGGACGCAGCGGCGGAGGTGCAGGACACGGTCGAGGCACCTGCCGAGGCGAGCACCGAGGAGACTGCCGCAGCAGACAGCTGAGGCAGCTCAGGCAACACCCCATCAGTGATCACCAAGCACCATTTGTCAGGAAGGACCGCCATCATGGCGAAGCTCAGCACCGAAGAGCTCCTCGGCCAGTTCAAGGAACTGACCCTGCTGGAGCTGTCGGAGTTCGTTAAGGCTTTCGAGGAGGAGTTCGGCGTCACCGCCGCCGCCCCGGTTGCCGTTGCCGCTGCCCCGGCAGCCGGTGGTGCCGGTGGCGCCGCCGAGGAGGCCGCCGAGCAGGACGAGTTCGACGTCGTTCTCGAGTCGGCCGGCGACAAGAAGATCCAGGTCATCAAGGAGGTGCGCGGTCTCACGAGCCTCGGCCTGAAGGAGGCCAAGGACCTCGTGGAGTCGGCCCCGAAGCCGGTTCTGGAGAAGGTCGACAAGGCCGCCGCGGAGAAGGCCAAGGAGGCCCTCGAGGGCGCCGGAGCCACCGTCTCCCTGAAGTGACCACAGTTACGTTCCGTTCTGGGACGTAACGAATGTGTAGAGAAGGGCGGTCCCTCTAGGGGGGTCGCCCTTCGCGCATTTCCGGATGGTTACTATCGCAATCGCTTGACTTCCAGGGGTTACGCAAAACCGTACTCGTGCGTAACCTAGGCCACTGCCCCGTTGACGGGGGCCAGCAGACATCCCGTGAGGAGGGCCGGTGGGCGTAGAAGTCCGCGTCGAAGGTCTCACCAAGTCCTTCGGCAGCCAGCTGATCTGGGGCGATGTGTCCCTGACGCTGCCGGCCGGCGAGATCTGCGTGATGCTCGGCCCTTCCGGTACCGGCAAGTCCGTGTTCCTGAAGACGCTGATCGGCCTGCTGAAGCCCGACAAGGGCCACGTGTTCATCGAGGGCACCGACATCGCGACCTGCAGCGAGCGCGAGCTGTACGAGGTCCGCCGGCTGTTCGGCGTGCTGTTCCAGGACGGCGCCATGTTCGGCTCGATGAACCTGTACGACAACGTCGCGTTCCCGCTCCGCGAGCACACCAAGAAGTCCGAGTCCGACATCCGCTCCATCGTGATGGAGAAGATGGAGATGGTCGGCCTGGTGGGCGCGGAGAAGAAGCTCCCGGGCGAGATCTCCGGCGGGATGCGCAAGCGCGCCGGCCTCGCCCGCGCGCTGGTCCTGGATCCGCAGATCCTGCTCGTCGACGAGCCCGACTCCGGTCTCGACCCGGTCCGGACGTCGTTCCTGAACCAGGTGATGATCGACCTCAACGAGGCGTTCAGCCCGACGTTCCTGATCGTGACGCACGACGTGAACACCGCGCGCACGGTGCCGGACAACATCGGCATGCTCTATCACCGGCACCTGGCCATGTTCGGCCCGCGGGAGATGCTGCTGTCCAGCGAGGAGCCGGTCGTCCGGCAGTTCCTGAACGCGCAGATGGTCGGCCCGATCGGCATGTCCGAGGAGAAGGACGCCGACGAGCTCGCCGCCGAGGCCGGTCAGGAGCTCCCGCCGCTGCCCCCGATCCCGATCCAGCAGCTGCCCAGCAGCGGCATGCTCCGTCCCACCCAGCGGGAGCCCGGCGCCTGGTGCCGCGAGAACGGCATCACGCCGCCACCCGGGTCGTTCGCCTCCGCAACGGTGGGGGCGCGGTGACCGTTAGCGCGACTGCTCCGCTGAAGCATGCTGGGTCGCTGTTCGCTTTCGCTCTCGATACCTTCCGGGCGATGTTCCGGCGGCCGTTCCAGCTGAAGGAGTTCCTGCAGCAGGCCTGGTTCGTCGCGAGCGTGACGATCATCCCGACCGCGCTGGTCGCGATCCCGTTCGGCGCGGTGATCGCGCTCCAGGTCGGCGGCCTGATCAAGCAGTTCGGCGCGCAGGCGTTCACCGGCTCGGCCGCCGTCCTCGCCGTCGTCCGCGAGGCGTCGCCGATCGCGACCGCGCTGCTGATCGCGGGCGCCGGTGGTTCCGCGATCTGCGCGGACCTCGGCTCGCGGAAGATCCGCGAGGAGCTGGACGCGATGATGGTGCTCGGCATCGATCCGATCCAGCGCCTGGTGGTACCGCGGGTGCTGGCGACGATGCTGGTGGCGTTCTTCCTGAACGGGTTCGTCAGCGTGGTCGGCGTGATGGGCGGCTACATCTTCAACGTCGTTCTCCAGGACGGTACGCCGGGCAGCTACATCGCGAGCTTCACCGCGCTGGCGCATCTGCCTGACCTGTGGCAGGGGCAGGCGAAGGCCCTGGTGTTCGGGGCGATCGCCGCGATCGTCGCGGCGTACAAGGG
>DASSDE010000234.1:0-5138 GCA_035697365.1 Kribbella sp.
GCAATCTGTCGGCGGTGCCGTCTACGCTCGCCGACCATGACCGACCTCGCCGCGACCCGCGACTCGTACGACGCGCTGGCCGCGCACCACGCCGACGTGATCAGCTCCGGCCTGGACGACCTGCCACTGGAGCGCGCCCTCCTGTCCACCTTCGCCGAACTAGTGATTGCTGGAGGCAACAAACAGGTTCTTGATGTGGGTTGCGGGCCGGGACGCGTGACGATCCTGCTGTCCCAACTCGGACTCGACCCGTCCGGCATAGACCTGTCACCCGGAATGATCGCGCTGGCGCGGCAGACGTACCCGGACCTGAGGTTCGACGAAGGGTCGATGCTGGAGCTGGACCTCCCCGATGGGCAGCTCGGTGGACTGCTCGCGTTCTATTCGATCATTCACATCCCGTGGGAGCTGCGGGCGCAGGTGTTCGCCGAGTTCCATCGGGTGCTCGCGCCGGGCGGGACGTTGATGCTGGCGTTCCAGGTCGGGGACGAGCACCGCCGGCGTACGGAACTCTTCGGGACGCCGGTCTCGCTCAGCTGGTATCGGCAGCAACCGGACGAGGTGATCGCGTTGCTTCAAGAGGCCGGGTTCGAGAGTTGGGCGACGGCCGTTCGGGAGCCCGGGGAAGGGGAGGGTGCGCCGCGGGCGTACGTGATCGCGCGGAAGTCTTGACCGGTGGAGTTGTCAGGCTTAGCCTGACAGTCGTGTCAGGGTGGCCCTGACAAGACTGGAGGTCACCATGCCGGACAACACGTTGCGCTGTTCGTTCTGCGGGAAGCTCGCGGACGAGGTGCAGCAACTCATCGCCGGGCCCGGGGTGTTCATCTGCAACGAATGCGTCGCGCTGTGCGAACGCGTCATCAACGACCAGCCGCTGCCGTCCTTCCCGCCACTGGACGGCAAGACCGACGAAGAACTCCTAGCCGACATGGCCCGCATCGACGCCTCCCGCGGCCAGGTCGAAACCGCCATCCAGGACCGCGTCCTCCGCCTCCGCTCCCGCTCCGTCACCTGGGCCCGAATAGGCGAAGCCCTAGGAATCAGCCGCCAATCAGCCTGGGAACGCTACTCCGGCGAAGAATAATGCGGCGCGGATGCGGGTTAGGTCAGGTGGGGTAGCCAGGGGTGGTGGGGGTTGGTTTTGTGCAGGGTTTGATGGAGCCAGGTTTGTTGGGGGGTGGTTAGGGTGGGCCAGGTTTGGGTTAGGTCGTAGGTGTCTTTTGTCAGTTGTTTGCGGGCTTTGAAGAACAGGAAGATTTCTGGGTTCAGGTACCGGATCCGGTTGTCGGCGATCCAGGTGACCTCGTCGATCTCGGCGGTGTGTTCGGGGAGGAACTTGTTGGTCCAGAGGCCGTCGCGGTCCGGGGTCAGCGGCAGGTCGATCACCCACGGGGCGTCGCCGTGTTCGCGTACCCAGATCTGGCTGGCGGGGTGAAAGACATCGGGATGCTGGTCGGTCAGCGGCCGCATGTCTCCGCCCGCAAAGTTCCACAGGTCCCACCGCCCGCGTACATGTTCCCGCAGCGCCGGGACGTCACACGCGAGGATCGACACGTCGACATCCTGATGTTCCCGCGGTACGCCGGTGAACGCATCGATTGCCCACCCGCCGACCACCCACCACGGCCGCCCGAACCCCTCAAGCACCGCAGCAACCCCAGCCGGATCGAGCGCCTCCCACCGCCCGTACAACCGAGCCCAGTACTCGCGCTCCACCGCCTCGCCCGCGTCCTCGATCACCCGCCCACTCAACACCCCAAACCGGAAATCCGCACCGTGGTTGATGAGCAATGCACTCCGGTGCTGGCGATAGGTTGCGGGGATGAATGATGAGTTGATCGAGGCGGCTGCGGCGGTCTTGTTTCCGCATGAGGTTGACGGGCGGGTGTTCGGGGATGTGGCGGCGGCGCTCGTCACCGCGGACGGGAACGTGTACGTGGGCGTGTGCATCGACACGACCTGCGGGACCGGGATCTGCGCCGAGCATGCTGCGATCGCGGCGATGGTGACCGCTCGCGAGTACCGGATCGCGAAGATCGTGGCGGTCTGCGGCGGGAACGGCGGGCCGCTGTACGTCGTGCCGCCGTGCGGGCGGTGCCGGGAGTTCATCCGGCAGATCGATCCGGGCAATCTGGCGACCGAGGTGGTCCTCGGCCGGAGCGAGTCGTTGACGCTCGACGAACTGCTCCCGGCGAATGCGTGGCCCGTACCGCAGGCCTGAACTGCTGTCAGACCGGTGCGAGGGTGCTGGCTTGCCGGCGGGTGATGATGAGCGTGCTGATGATGTCGGCGACGAAGACGAACTGCAGCAGCATGTGGAGGATGCAGGCGCCGGGCGTGATCGCACGGCGGCGGAGGAGTAGCGCGAGGCACGCGATGCTGTAGATCGAGGTGGGGATCAGCATCAGGTACGTGCCGATCACGGTCGGGATCAGGCCGGCCGTGGTGAAGGCTCCGACGAACGCGAGCGCCGCCGGGCCCATGAACACGACCGCCCCGCGCGTGACAGCCACCGGAAGCAACGTCACCGCGAGCACGAAGACCAGGCAGAGTACGAAGTTCTGGACGAAGAGCGGGATCATCACGAGCTTCACGTTCCGCGCAGATCGGCGGAGCGTGTCGAGGTCGTCCAGCATGAACAGTCGTACCGCCGTACGAAACGCAACCAGCGGCACGATCGGCACCACCACGAGCAGGATGAACTCGGCCGACGCGCCGAACGCGAGCCGGTAGGTCCCGTCGGACAAGAAGCTTCCCGGATCGCCCAGGAAGTCGACGTGCTTGTAGTGGACCAGGCAGAAGATCGTGAAGAACACCAGCCAGATCACCGCGACCGCCGACCCGATCGCGAGTACGACCGTGAGCAGGCTCCTGGAGAATGCGCCCGGCTCGCGCACTGCCCCGAGGATGCTGCGGGCGAGCTCGACCACCACGATCGTGCTGAGTACGTCGACGACGAACAAGAAGTGCAGCGTCAGGTTGATGCCGAAGAACGCCCGCCCGATCCGGTCGTCCTTGCGGAGCAGGACCAGGATCGCGACACCGTACGCCGACGTCGGCAGCATCACGACGTACGTCAGCACCATGAACAACAGTCCGAGAAGGATCCCGTCCAGGCCGAGGCGATCGCTGTCGTGGGCGCCGACGACGGCGACCGTTTCCGCGAGCGCGACGAAGTTCAGGACGAAGAACGGGACGGCGCCGAGCTTCACCAGGTTCGCGGACTGCTGCAGGGCACCGAGATCGCGCCGGCGCGACAGCCGTACCGCGTCGAACACGACGACGCAGGCCAGCAGGAGGTAGATCGCGAGCCAGACGCCGAGAACGGCGAACACGACCGCCAGCTCCCCGGACCCGTCGATCCGGAACGGCTTCCCCACCCCGATGCCAAAGGCAACGAATGCCATCAGCACCGCACCTACGCCGAGCACCACACTCAGCGCCTTAGCTGTCCCCGTACTCCCCATGCCCGCCTCTCCTGGCCTATAGCGGAGTCCATCCTCCCGCCGGAACAGGTCATCAGGCGGAGGTGGTCAGGGCTTCGATCCAGGTGTCATGGTGCCGGGACGTGTAGGCGGCAGCAGGCCCCCAGAAGTCCGCGTGTCCCTCGGCATAATGAGTGGCCCATGGCTGTTCGCCGGTTTCGTGGCCGCGGACGAGCAGGTCGTACGAACCACGCGTACGAGCCGCCATCTGTGCGGGGAACGCGAGGCGCTGCTCGTGGTCCAGGCCGTACCCGTCCGCGAAGACGCGCAGTCGAGGGGCATCGACCGTGGCGTCACCGTTGGGCAGGAGCGGTACGAGCGTTTGGGCGGCGTACCCGAGATCCCACAGGCGCGTGGAGGGCCCCGCGTTGTCCCAGTCGATGAAGACCCAGCGGTCGTCGTTGCGGACCAGATTCCAGGGCGCGAGATCGCCGTGACAGATCAGGTCACCACCGGCCGGATCGGGGACGACCGGGTTCCACACGACATCCGGCGGCGGTACGAAGGACTCCATCGCGTCGTGAAGTTCGCGAATCAGCCGCGCGACGCGACGTAGTTCGTCCACCGGCAGCGGCGGCAGCGTGTCCGCGAGAGCGCCCGGGATGTACTCGAGGACGTGCCGCCCCTGGTCGTCGCGACCCAACGTCCGCGGAGCACCCTCGAACCCGGCGAGATGCTCGAGCATGGCCTCGACTCCGGCCGTGTGCGCGAGCGCCGGCTTCCGTACGGTCGAACCGGTCCGCACGACCCGGTCCGCGACGTTCCCGCCGGTCAGTAGTTCCTCGGAATCCACGGCGCCATCATGGCGCGCGGGCCGCCGTACCGGAACGCAATTATGGTGGACCGCCGCGTTCGGCGCCCTTACCGTGGTGCGGTGACAACGGTCAGGCAGGTCCAGATCACCTTCGACTGCGCGGAGCCCGAGCGGGTCGCGCGCTTCTGGTGCGAGGTGCTCGGGTACGTCGTACCGGAGCCGCCGGAGGGGTTTGCGTCGTGGGACGAGTTCAGCGCGACCCAGCCGCCGGCGGAGCGTGGCAAGTGGTTCGCCTGCACCGACCCGAACGGCGAGGGACCACGGCTGTTCTTCCAGCGCGTCCCCGAGGGCAAGGTCGTCAAGAACCGCGTACATCTCGACGTACGGGTCGGCACCGGCCTCGTCGGCGCGGAGCGGCTCGCCGCGCTCGAGGCCGAACGCGACCGGCTGATCCCGCTCGGAGCCGTCCAGGTCCAGGTCCTGTACGCCGACGGCGAGAACGAGTCCTGCATCGCGATGCAGGATGTCGAAGGCAACGAATTCTGCATCGACTAAGCTTTTCTTGATCGGCCGTTGGAGCCGGTCCTGATGATGGCTCACGGCGTGCCGAAGAACGCCGCTCACATGAACGATGTGCTCACGCTGGTGTTCGAAACGGTCGACGACCGGCCGGACTGGCCGATGCTCGGGATCCGGGTCAACGGACGCAACCCGTTCGAGGGCGTCGCGAAACTGTGGCGGGGATTCAATCCCGCCGTCATCCTCGGAGCGGATGAGCCGCTGGTGCCCGACGACGCCGGGCAACGCGTCGCCGTGTACCACTGCTCCTGCGGCGAGGCCGGCTGCGGCGTCATCGCGCCGTACATCGTCGCCTCGCCGGATCGTTCGCGGATCTCGTG
>DASSDE010000235.1:0-2296 GCA_035697365.1 Kribbella sp.
GCCCGGGATGATCAGCGCCCACCAGGTGTCCAGCCAGCCGGTGCCGCCCTGCCCGGTGATGTCGTTCCCGCCGAACAGCGGCATGAACCGCACGATCAGGAACTCCGGCAGGATCTTCGTGTACGTCGGGATCATCAGCGCGCCGACGAACCCGAGGAAGATCAGCGAGCTGCCCCGGAACCGCAACCGCGCCAGTGCGTAGCCGGCCATCGATGCGATCACCACGTTCAGCACCGTGTGGCTGACGGCGATGACGAAACTGTTCCGTGCGTACGTCGCGAACGGCGCCGCATGCAGTGCGTCCGCATAGTTGCCGAACGCCCAGTGCGTCGGCAGCAGCCGAGGCGGCACGGCGGCGATGTCGCTCGGCGTCTTCACCGAGGTCAGCAGCATCCAGACGAACGGCACGATCATCACCAGCGAGATCGCGGCCAGGGTCAGGTAGAGCGCGAGCCGGCCGGCCCGGGCTCTGCCAGCGGTGTCAACGGGTGCCACGGTCGCCTCCGGTGATCCGCCGGTTCAGCAGGGTCAGGAACAGCAGCAATGCGAACAGCACCAGGCTCTGCGCACACGCGTAGCCCATCCGGAACTCCCGGAACGCGGACTTGTAGATCTCGTACGTCATCATCGTCGTACTGTTCGCCGGTCCGCCGTCGGTCAGGATGTACACCTGGTCGAAGGACTGGAACGCGCCGATCACTGACGTGACGAACACGAAGAACGTTGCCGGTCGCAACAACGGGATGGTCAGACTGAAGAACTGCCGGATCTTGGACGCGCCGTCCACCGCGGCCGCCTCGTACAGATCGGTCGGCAGGCTCTGCAGCG
The DNA here is from genome assembly GCA_035697365.1 of Kribbella sp. GTDB lineage: Bacteria > Actinomycetota > Actinomycetes > Propionibacteriales > Kribbellaceae > Kribbella. Next base: position 829 of record DASSDE010000235.1, read on the forward strand.
CGGCCAAGTAGATCAGCATCTTCAGGCCGATCCCCTGCCAGATGCCGACCACGATCACCGCCGGCATCGCCCAGTCCGTCGACGACAGCCAGGCCGGACCGTCCAGACCGAGGAACGACAGCACAGCGTTGGCGAGGCCACTGCGCGGATCGTAGATCCACAACCACACCAGCGCGACGGCGATCGTCGCGGTCACCTGCGGAATGAAGATCGCGGTCCGGAAGATCGCCCGTCCGGCCAACTGCGTGTTCAGCATCAGCGCGATCAGCAGCGCGATGCCCATCGCCACCGGAACCGTGAAGAACGTGTAGACGCTGGTGTTCAGTACGGCGCGCCGGAAAACGTTGTCGGAAAGCAGATCACGGAAATTTTCCACGCCGATGAAACGCGGCGGCGTGAGCACGTCGTACGACGTGAAACTCAGCACGATCGCGGCGACCAGCGGAATGCCGATCCAGATCAGGGCATGCAGCACGGCGGGCGCGACCATCAGCAGCCCGGCCCGGCGGCGGGCGCGCTGCAGCCCTCGGCGGCGGGGTGGAGCAGCCGACGGCCCGGATGCGGCTGCGCGCACCCGGTCCCGCGTCGACACCATCGTTCCGCTCACAGTCGCGAAATCGCTTCCTTGCTCAGGTTCGCGAGCTCGTCGATCGCTTCCTTGGCGGTCCGCTTGCCGACCACCGCGGTCTCGAGCGTGGTCTTGATCTTCTCCCGGATCTCCATCCAGGCCGCCGTACCGCCCTCGGACCGGGCCTTGCTCATGTTGTCCAGGGCAAGCTTCACGAAACCGTTGTTCTTGACATAGTCCGAGGTCCGTAGGTTCTGGACGCCGGGCACGGAACCGCGTTGTTCCGCGGTCGGCAGGATGGATTCCGGCGTACCCATGAACTCCACCAGCGCCTGGGCCGCGGCGGCGTGCTTGGACGAGGCCGACCGGGCCACCATGGTGCCGCCCTGCAGCATCGCCGGCACCTTGTTGGCCAGGATGAACGCGCCGACCTTGTCCTCCTCGAGCAACTCCGGGCTCTGTTTCTTGAGCTGCACCCAGAGCGAGTTGTTCGACATCATCATCGCGGAGCGACCCTGCTGCAGCGTGGTCGGCTGACCGGCGGCCGACTTGAACGAGTAGTCGGCGGACTTGTCCTTGATGACGTCGAGGAACAGCTGCAACGCCTCGACGCCGCGGTCGTCGTTGAACTTGACCTGCTGCCCGCTCTCGTCGAACAGGTTGCCGTCATTCGCGAACAGGAACGTCTCCCAGCACTGCCGGAGATCGATCGAGAACGGGTCGAAGCCGACCCGGCTGAGCTTGCCGGAGCCGTCGCTGCGGGCCAGTTCCTTGGACATCGCCCGCAGTTCGGCCCAGTCCTTCGGCGGTGCCTTGATCCCGGCCTCGGCGAACAGGTCCTTGCGGTAGGTGACGATGCGGGTGTCGAGGACCATCGGCAACGCGTACAGCTTGCCGTCG
>DASSDE010000236.1:0-7299 GCA_035697365.1 Kribbella sp.
TCACGCACCCGCCTTCGCCACGGTGTTCACCGCGGAAACGATCCGGTTCAGGTCATCCTCGGACAGCGAGGGGTGGACCGGCAGCGAGAGCACCTCGGCCGCGGCCTTCTCGGTCTCCGGCAGGTCCAGCTCGCGCTGGAACGACGGGAGCCGGTGGTTCGGGATCGGGTAGTACACGCCGCAGCCGACGCCGTACTCGGTGCGCAGCGCGTTCGCGAAGCCGTCGCGGTCCTCGGTCACGCGGATCGTGTACTGGTGGTACACGTGGCTGGCCTCGGCGGCCACAGCCGGGACACCGACGCCGGCCAGGTTCGCGTCCAGGAAGGCCGCGTTCTCCTGCCGCTGCTTGGTCCAGCCGCCGACCTTGGTGAGCTGCACCCGTCCGATGGCGGCGTGCAGGTCGGTCATCCGGTTGTTCAGGCCGACGACCTCGTTCTCGTACTGCTTGAGCATGCCCTGGTTGCGGAACAGCCGCATCCGGCGCTCGAGGTCGGCGTTGGCGACCGAGTTCATACCGCCCTCACCGGACGTCATGTTCTTGGTCGGGTACAGGCTGAACATCGCGAACTCGCCGAAGGTGCCGACCGGCGCGCCGTTCCAGGTCGCGCCGTGCGCCTGCGCGGCGTCCTCGAAGATCTGAATGCCGTGCTTGTCGGCAACGGCCTGCAGGGCGGTCATGTTCGCCGGGTGCCCGAACAGGTGCACCGGCATGACGGCCTTGGTCTTCTCGGTGATCGCGGCCTCGACGGCCTTCGGGTCCAGGCAGAAGTACGTCGGCTCGATGTCCACGAACACCGGGGTCGCGCCGGTCAGCGCGACGCTGTTCGCGGTCGCGGCGAAGGTGAACGACGGCACGATGACCTCGTCACCCGGGCCGACGCCCGCGGCCAGCAGGCCGAGGTGGAGACCCGACGTGCCCGAGTTGGTCGCGACGCACGCCCGGCCGGAGACCAGCGCTGCGCCGAACTCCTGCTCGAACGCCGCCACCTCGGGGCCCTGCGCGAGCATGCCGGACTGCATCACCCGGTCGACGGCCTCGCGCTCCTCCTTACCGATGATCGGCTTCGCGGCCGGAATCGGCTGCACCATCAGTTCTCCTCCAGATTTTCTCCGGCCGGCCGGAGCCGTCCGTCGGTTTCGATGTACATCTCGCCCGTGTTCGGGCACTTCCACTCGCCGTTCCCGACGTCGAGCAACGGAACTCCGGCCTTGCCCACCCACCTGATGCGGCGGGCCGGAACCCCGACGACCAGCGCGAAGTCTGGCACGTCCTTGGTCACCACCGCGCCGGCGGCGACGGTGGCCCAGCGACCGATGGTGACCGGGGCCACGCAGACACTGCGCGCACCGAGCGAGCAGCCTTCCTTCATCGTGACGCCGACCGCTTCCCAGTCGTGCCCGCTCTTCGGCGTACCGTCCGGGTTCACCGCGCGCGGGAAGTAATCGTTGGTCAGCACCACGGCCGGGCCGATGAACACGCCGTCCTCGAGGGACGCGGGCTCGTACACCAGCGCGTAGTTCTGGATCTTGCAGTTGTCGCCCATCCGGACCCCGGTCCCGACGTAGGCGCCGCGGCCGACGATGCAGTTCTTGCCCAGGACCGCGTTCTCGCGGATCTGGGCCAGGTGCCAGACCGACGACCCGTCGCCGATCTCGGCGCTGTCGTCGACGTCGGCGGAGGGCGCGATGCGGGACGTCACAGGGTCTCCTTCTTGATCAGCCAACTTCTCAGTACCTCGGCGGAGCGGCGTCCGTCGTGCAGTTCGGCCACGAAACCCGGGCCGGCGGCTGCCCGCTCGGCGGCGGCGTCACGATCACCGATCAGGTCGGTCAGGACCGCACCCAGGGTGTCGGGATCCGCCTCGACGATCGGTATCTCTCGCCCGGCCAGACTACGCACCCGTCGGCGCACGCCCTCACCGACGTACGAAACCACGATCCGCCCGGCGGCCAGTGCCTCCGCGGCCGCCACGCCGTACAGACCGATCCGGAGCTGGTCGACAACGATGTCTGCGCTGCCGATGACGTTCGGCATCTCGTGGTGCGGTACGCCGGTGATCCGCCGGTACTCGACCAGGCCGCGGTCCTGGAGGTCGGTGAGGACCGCGTCGATCTCCGGCGTGCCTTTGAGTTTCGCGTTCGAGGGGACGTGTGCGACGACCGGCTTCGCCCCGGCGAACAGCGGCTGTGCGGCGCGCTGCCACGGGCCCGGGTCGATCGCGACCGGCAGCCAGTGGGCATCCGGTACGTCGTCGAGCAGGTCGACCGTGGAGACGAAGACCGGCAGGCCCAGCGCCTCGACGAGCTCCGCGTGCCGACGGGCCTGCGGCTCGAGGCGCTCGGTCAGCTCGTCACCCGGGGCGAACGGCGACCAGCGCTCGCGCTTCGCGTGCCTGCTGGGCAGCCGGATGTCCGAGCCGTGGAAGAGCAGCGAGACGTTGACGCCCTGTGCGAGCATTGCCTCGATGTCGGGGCCGGCGTCCGCCGAGCCGCGGGCGCCGAACAGCGGGCGCAGCGACTCGACCATCACGTGGGTGTAGTTCTCGACGACGTACTGCTGCTGGGCGCGCTGCCAGCGCGGCTGGCCGAACCACGCCAGCGGTACGCCGTAGTCGTTCTTGAACTCGAACTGTCCCTTGCGTTGCAGGGTGAACGAGACGGCGTCGACGTCCGGCAGGGTCTTCGCGGCCTGTGCCCAGGCGTGTCCCTGCCCGGCGGAGTTGGTCGGCCCGACCAGCATCCGCACGGGGGTCGTCGCCACCGGCGGGAACGCCGGCAGTTGCGCGTACGAGTACCGCAGGCTGCGCAGGCGCCGCCGGACCGCACCCGCGGTCCGGGCCAACGGCGCCGGCAGGTGCCCGCGGATCGCACGCGTCACCGTCACTGTGTCACCCATTACCTGGTCGGGGCCTTCAACATCTCGAGCTCGCGGCGGGCGGCCGGCAGACCGAGCACGACCGGCGTGCTCGCCTTCCGCTGGCCGAGGTTCCAGCCGGCCCAGATCGCGCCGGCGTCGAGGGCGATCACGACGTCGGCCTGGTCGATCGTGGTCAGCACGTCACGACGGCTGACGACGCGCGCCCAGTACGTCTTGCCGAGATTGCTGGAGACCCGCTGGCCTCGCAGGAACTTGACCGGCGCCGACTTCTTGATTGCCGGAGGCAACATCCGCCCGGCCGCCTTGCGAGCCCGCCGAGCTCGCCACTCGACCGCTTTTACGACGCGCTTGGCGCCGGTCGGCCGCGGCTTCGCAGCAGCAGGAGGAGTGGAAGCTGTGCCGGCAGCAGCAGTGCTGGAGGTAGCGCCGGTGGAGCCGGTCTGGACTCCGTCCGCCTTTTCCTCCGCAGCAGCGCGTAGCGCTGCGGAGGAGCTGTCTCCCGCGGCACCGACCTCGGCGGCAGCCGGGGCAATCTCCGCCTCGTCAGCGACGACTGTCCCCGGGTCGGCTACTGCCTCGGGTGCGATGACGGCGTCCGGGGCTTCGTCCGACGCATCAACGACCGGCTCGGGCTCCGGCTCGGACGGCATGCGGCCGGGGCCGAGCAGGGTGAAGCTGTTGACCTTGTCGGCGACCCAGGCGGACGGCGGCACCCAGCCGACGACATCGATGGTGATCGTCTGGTCGCCGAGATCCTCACGAACCTGGTCGAAGTACGTCGGCGGCAGCCGGCGCGTGGACAGCAGTACGACGTTGCTCATGCGGCCACCTTCTGCACGCTCGCGGCCAGCGACTCGATCCGCGGATCCAGCTGCAGGTCCCGGCGGTACGACGCACCGAACTCGCGCGCCTTCGCCCGGATCCCCTCGTCCGCGGTCCGCGCCGCATGCGCCGCCTCGATCAGCGCCGCCGCGATCGCCTCCGGCGTCACGTCACTCACCGGGAACCACAACGGATGACCACGCAGTACGTCGGACGCAGCGTTCTCCGGGTCGTGCACCGACACCACCGGCAACCCGGTCGCCAGGTACTCGAACACCTTGCCGCTCGTCACGTACCGCCCCTTGCCCAGCATCAGCAGCTGCGCGTCGAACTCGTCGTACGCCTTGGCGATCTCGGCCTTGCCGACCGGGCCCTCGTAGCTGACCCCGGCGTCGGCGGCGGCGTTGATCGTCGCGAGCATGTCCGCCCGCGGCTGCGCGTAGTACCCCAGGTAGCCGTGGATCTTGGCCTTGGCACCCTCGAGCTCCGGGGACTGCTCCTTCGCGAGCTGCCAGCCCTCGACGAACTCCTTCAGCGGCACCTTCGGCGACACGGTGCCGACGTACCCGAAGACGAGCGGGCGGCCGGTAACGGCGCCGCGGTCCCGCGTGTCCGGCACCAGATCCGGGTCGAACCCGTTGGCGACGGTGTGCATCTTCGAGGCCTGCGCCGGGTAGAGCTGCTCGTGCCACTGTTTGATCGGGTCGTTCACGAACCAGACCTCGCGAGCGGACTCGACCAGCTTCTTCTCCCACTTGGCGGCGCGGCTGTTCGGCTCGTGCAGCCGGTCACCGGTGAACACGTCCAGCAGCCAGGCGTCGCGGTAGTCCATGACGTACGGCACCTGGAACTTCTTGTGCAGGTGGTACGCCGCGGTGAAGGCGACATGCGGGTTCGCGGTGGCGACGGTGAGGTCGACCTTGTGCTCCTGGTGGATGCGCTCCGCAGCCTTCTCGATCACCGAACGCCAGGGCCCGTAACCGCTCTCCGGGAACGGGATCTGGTCCTGCTTGGTGCGCCACTTGCTCCAGAGCTTCGGGTTCTGCGCGCGGCGCTTGGACCACTTGCGCAGGTCGGCCTCCAGGATCGGCCACTCGAACGGGACCCGGACCACCTCGACGGACGGATCGACCCGTTCCTCAAGGGTCAGGTCCGCACCGGTGAACCGGAAGAACGTGTCGCGGTCGGCCGTCAGCACGGTCACCTTCCAGCCGAGCGCGGCGAACCGGTTGGCCGTGGCCAGTGCCCGGTAGACACCGCCGCCCCGGCAGGGCGGGAAGCCCCAGGCGACGTACAGCAGGTGTGGGCGGTCGGTCATGCAGTTCCTCTTAAGATCTTGAGAATTGCGTCGGCCAGTTCGTCGTACGGTGTGTTCGTGGGCAGGTGATCGGCCGCCCACTGCAGCGCATGGTTGCGCAGCTTCTCCAGCTCACCGGGATCCGCGGACCAGCGCCGCAGCGTCTCGGACGCCTCCGCCACCGAGTCCACCAGGACTCCGCCACCGGACTCCTCGATCACCCGGGTCTGCCGAGGCAGTCGGGTGGACAGAACGGGAAGGCCGCTGGCGAGGTACTCGTAGATCTTCGACGGCATGGCCTCGACGAAGGCCGGCGTCGGCTGCAGCATGGCGAGGCTCGCCCAGGCGCCCTGCGCGATCTGCCAGGCATCGGCGGGTGGCTGGCGTCCGTGCAGCCGGACCCGCCCGTTCAGGTCGGGCCGGGCGATCCGGGCCTCGATTCCGTCCCGGTCCGAGGGTGCGACCGGGCCGACCAGGTCGAGGGACCACTCCGGCGCCGCGGCGACGGTCTCGACCATGTCGAACAGGCCACGGCTCGTGCGCAGATCGCCGACGTACACCGCGCGCGGTGCGCCGGACGGCGGCGACGGGGCCAGGAAGCCGTGGTCGGGAAGGTTCTGCACCACCAGGCGGTTCTTGGCCTGGTGCGGTGCGAGGTGCGAGTCGGCAACCACGGTCAGGTCGGCACCCGCAGCCAGCTTCGAGCCCGCGCGGACGAGCAGCCGGGCGGGCAGCCCGACCGGCCCTCTCGCCCAGGCTCGGTCCGCCAGCAACCGTTCGTAGTCCTCGTGCACGTCGACGACGAGCTTGCGCCGGCGGATGGCGGTGACCAGGCGGGTGACCGGGATCATGTCCGGGTCGACCGTCATCACCACCTTGGCCTTGGTCCGCCACGGCAGCACCGCGGTCCGCGCCAGCCGCTGCGCGAGGTTGCCGCGCGGCCCGGCGTGCACGACCGCGCCGGCCGGACCGCCCGCGGCATCACCGAGGCCCCACAGCTCGACCCTGAGGTCGTGATGCTGCAGGGCCGCGGTGATTTTGTGCAGGCGCGCATCGGCCACGTCGTGGCCGGTCGTGATGATCCCCACGTCCGGCGCCGTGCTGCGAGACATCGCTCAGAGGTCCTCGAGTGAGACAGCTTCTTCTTCCCCGACCTGCAGGAACTTGGTGTAGGCCTGGATCACCTCGTTGGGCTCGCCGCGCATCATCAGCTTGCCCTTGTGCAGCCAGATGCAGTCGTTGCACATCTCCCGGACGCTACTCATCGCGTGGCTCACCAGGAACATGGTGCGGCTGTTCGAGACCAGCTCGCCCATCTTCGCCGCGGCCTTGGTCTTGAACGATGCGTCACCGGCAGACAGCGCCTCGTCGATCAGCAGGATGTCCGGGTCCATGTGCACCGCGACCGAGAACGCCAGCCGGCTGAACATGCCGGACGAGTACGTCCGCATCGGCATCTCCATGAAGTCACCGAGCTCGGCGAACTCGGCGATCTCCTCGTACCGCGCCTCGATCTCCTTGCGGCTCAGCCCCGCGGCCAGCCCACCGAGGACCACGTTCTCCTTGCCGGACAGCGCGGCGTTGAAGCCGACGCCCAGCGACAGCAGCGTCGAGACCCGGCCGTGCACCTCGATCCGGCCCGAGGTCGGCGGCAGAATTCCGGCCACCGCGCGCATCAGCGTCGACTTGCCGGCGCCGTTCGCCCCGATGATGCCGATCGTGGTGCCGTGGTTGACGTCGAAGGACACGTTCTGGACGGCCTTGACCTCGCGCACCGCGCGCTCGCCGCGGCCGAGCCGGACGATCGCGCTCTTGAAGGTCGGAACCCGCTCGAACGTGGTCCGGTAGGTGATCGACACGTCCTGCACCTTGACGGCCGGCACCTCTGACGGGGTCTTCTGCATCGGCTTCTTCTCGGTCTCAGAGACGGACAACGAACTCACGCTCCCTCGACATGAAGAACAACGAGCCCACCACGAAGGCCAGCAGCGCCCAGAACCCGGCCCCGAGCCACATCTTCGCGACCGGGATGTGGCCCTTGACCAGCAGGTCGGTCCAGCCGCCGAGCAGCGAGTAGAGCGGGTTGTACTGGATGAAGCCCTTGAACTTCGGCGGAGCCTGCTCGGCGAACCACAGCACCGGGGACATGTACAGCCAGATGCGCACGAAGTACGGCAGGAAGCTCGTGGTGTCGCGGAAGTACACCTGCAGGGCGGCGAAGATCATGCCCATGCCGGCCGCGAAGACGGTCAGCATGATCAGGAACGCCGGCGCGAGCAGCATCGCCCAGTGCAGCGGCTGA
>DASSDE010000237.1:0-5643 GCA_035697365.1 Kribbella sp.
CGGCTGGCGCTGGCCGGGCTGGTGCACTCCAGCGCGAACGTACTGCTGCTCGACGAGCCGACCAACAACCTCGACCCGGCGTCGCGCGACGAGGTCCTCGGAGCAGTCGGCAGCTACCCGGGCGCGATCGTGATGGTCACCCACGACGAGGGCGCCATCGAGTCGCTACGGCCGGACCGGGTGCTGATCCTCCCGGACGCCAACGAGGACCTCTGGTCCGACGACTACCTGGAGCTGGTATCACTCGCGTGAGTCAACCCTCGGGTTGAGGCCCGGATCCACCCGGGTCTCACCTCGGGGCTGACGTTCCGGAGGCGCGTGCCGAGGAGGGTTGTGGTCAACAACGAAACCTCCTCGGAAGGAACCTGAAATGTCGGCCGTTCTCGGAATCCTGATTGGCGTCGTGGTGCTGGTACGGGTGATCGGCCGGCAGGTGACCGGTTCGCTGGTCACGCAGAAGTCGCTGGTGCTGATGCCGGTCATCCTGCTGGTCCTCGGCGTCGTGTCGCTGTCGTCCGTCGTGCACACGGCGAGCACCGGCGAGCTCGCGTTCCTGGCTCTCGAAGCCGTCGTCGTGCTGGGCTTCGGCCTCGCTCGTGGCGCGACGGTCCGGCTGACCCGCACCGACCAGGGGCTGTACCAGAAGGGCACCGCCGCGACGCTGGTCCTGTGGCTGCTCACCATCGCTCTGCGGATCGGTACGTCGTTCGCGGCCGCCGCGCTCTGGCCGGGCAGTGCGGTCAGCCGGGCCGCGATCATGCTGACCATCGGCATCACGATCGGCGCCCAGAACGCGATGGTCTACCGCCGGGCGCTGGCGATGAACGTGCCGCTGGCGACCCAGAGCGCCTGATGTGGGCATGATGTGGGCATGAACTTGCGGCTGGCAGGCCGGGCACGGGACACCTCCGTGCCCGGCCTGCTGCTGCGCGCTGCACCGGGCGTGATCACGATCATCTCGGTGGTCGCCGCGGCTGACAGCGACAATCTCCAGCGGCTGCCGTACTGGGCGATCGTCGTGCTCGGCGTGATCGTTGTCATCAGCAACGGGTCGCTGTTCCGGCTCAGGTACGGTGAGTCGCCGGGGCCGGCGGGCTACGGGATGCTGGTCTTCACGATCTCGGGATCCCTGCTGTGGTACGCGCTGCCGGCCAGCGCGATGCTCGTGATCCCGTTCTGGGCGAGCCGGGCAGCGGTGCGGTACTTCCGCGCCGGGCGGCTGGAGTGGGTGGTGGTGGCCGTCAGCATCGTGGGCGCGACGGTGCCGCTGTACATCACAACGCATTCGGTCCCCGGTGCGTGTGGCGCCGGGTTCGGGCTGCTGACGCTGACGCTGGCGTCGGTCAACCGGCGGTCACGGGAGCAGCAGCTCGACGACCTCGAGGTGTCGCTGGCCCGCAAGCAGGCCGCGATCGAGGAGCACGGCCGGGCCGCGGCGCTGGCCGAGCGGGCCCGGATCGCTCGCGACGTGCACGACGTACTCGCACACTCCCTGGCCGGGTTGTCGTTGAGTCTGCAGGGTGCGCGGTTGATGCTGGTACGCGACGGAGCATCGCCGGAGGCGGTTGAGCAGGTCACGCGGGCGCAGGGGCTGGCGGCCGAAGGGCTGGCCGAGGCGCGGCGGGCGGTGGCGGCGTTGCGGGACGACGCGGTTCCCGACGTACGGGCGCTTGGTGACCTGGTCACGGCGTACCGGCTGGAGAGCGGGGCGACTGCAGAGCTGGAGGTGTCCGGCGCGGAGCGGGAGCTGCCGGCCGAGGTGATGAGCACGCTGTACCGGACGTTGCAGGAGGCGCTCGCGAACATCCGCAAGCATGCGCCGGGTGCGCCGGTGACGGTGCAACTGTCGTACGGCGAGCCTGTTCGGCTGACTGTCGTGGACCGGCAGGGCAAGCGGCCCGAGCGGGCGGTGGGCGGTTACGGTCTGCTCGGGATGCGTGAACGTGCCGACCTGGTCGGTGGATCACTGGAGGCCGGCCCGACCTCGACGGGCTGGCAGGTCGAACTGAAGGTGCCGGCGTGAAGGAGCGAAGCGAGTTCACCGGAAAGCACAGCGCGGCCCGTGCCTCAGCCGCGCCTGGAGCGAAGCGAGGACGCGGATGAGCTTGCGAGTGGTGGTTGCGGACGACCAGACCGTGGTACGTGAGGGGCTGGTGACGTTGCTGAAGCTGCTGCCCGGCATCGACGTGATCGCGGCCGCGTCCGACGGGCTGGAAGCGGTGCGGTTGGTTGCCGAGCACGATCCCGACGTGCTGCTCGTGGATCTGCGGATGCCCACGATGGACGGCGTCGAGGCGACCCGGCAGGTACGTACGGATCATCCGCGCACCGAGGTCGTCGTGCTGACGACGTACAGCGACGACGACTCGGTGCTGTCGGCACTGCGCGCCGGCGCCCGCGGGTTTCTCACCAAGGACGCCGACGCCGAGGCGATCGGCCGCGCCCTCGAGGCGGCCGCGAACGGCCAGTCCATCGTCGACGCCGACGTACAACGTCGCCTGATCGAAGGAACCACCGTCAAACCGATCGCCGTCGCGGACTCCGGTCTGACCCCGCGAGAGCTGGAAGTCCTACGCCTGATCGCCGAGGGCCTGTCCAACACCGAGATCGCCCGCCACCTGGTGGTCAGCGAAGCCACAGTCAAAACCCACATCAACCACCTGTTCGCCAAAGCCAACCTCCGCGACCGAGCCCAAGCCGTCGCCTACGCCTACCGCCTAGGCCTCACCTGACGCACCGCACCCATCAGCAAATCGATGTGCCCACGATGCTGCGCGACCTCCTCGAGCATGTGCAGATAGATCCACCGCAGGCTCACGAACTTCCCCCCGAACGACCCCCGCGCGGCGACTGTGTCCAGCGACTCGAACCGAGCTGCCACCGCCCGGCTGGCGTCGCAGGCGTTCTCGTACAACTCCCGCAGTTCGGGCACAGTGTTGGCGGCCGCCGAGTGGAACTCCCAGTCCGGGTCCTCCTCGAACGGCGCCGACCGCCACGGCTCGGCAGGCGGCACATCGAGCAGCTTGTGGCTGAACCACAGGTCCTCCATCGCCGCGAGGTGTTTGACGATGCCGCCGACGGTCAGATCAGTCGCGAGCAGCGGCCTGACTGCGGCCTCGGCGTTGGTCAGGTCGTCGAGTGTTCCGAGGACGCCTGCGCGGTGGAAGTCCAGGAACTGCTCAAGAGACTGCCGCTCGGCAGCGGTTACGTCTGGACGCATGCACGACAGTGTTGCCGGTAGGCCCGCGGTCGGGCGGATGGACAGGAGGTGTTGGGTGGGTAGGTAGTGCACTTGAGGCTGAATCCTGAATTTGTGTACAGCGTCTCGGGGTGCTCTACCTGTCGAGCTGGCACGGCGGATGCGGGGGGCGTGTCGGTGGCGCGAGTGCGGGGGATGGCGTACCGTAAATATATGAACAGGTCTGCAGATGTTCAGTTGGATGTTTGTGGGGTGCGGGTGGTGGATCCGGAGCGGGTGGCCAGTGTCAATGCCCGGATGCCGGGGGCGGATGACATCGTCGACACTGCGGACGTGTTCGGGCTGCTCGGGGATCCGCGGCGGTTGAAGCTGTTGGTGGCGCTGCTCGACGGGGAGCTGTGCGTCTGCGATCTGGCGGTGATCACGGGGTTGAGTGAGTCCGCGACGTCGCATGCGCTCCGGCTGCTGCGGGCGCATCGGGTGGTTGCCGTACGGCGGGACGGGCGGAACGCCTTCTACCGGCTCGACGATGCGCACGTACGGATGCTGCTGGACCTCGCCGTCGCGCACACCGAGCACACAGACGCCATCCACCCGGAGAGGTCCGAGCCGTGAGCGCCGGTCATGGGCACGGTCACGGGCACGGCGTGAGCGCCGCCGCGGACCGGAAGCTGCTCAGTGGTGCGCTCGCGCTGATCGTCGGCTTCATGGTCGCCGAGGTGATCGTCGGTTTCGCGGCAGGTTCGCTGGCGCTCGTCACCGACGCGGCGCACATGCTCACCGACGCGATCGCGATCGCCCTGGCGCTGCTCGCGATCCGGCTCGCCGCGAAACCACCGGCCGGCGGGTTCACGTACGGCTTCAAGCGGGTCGAGATCCTGTCCGCACAGGCCAACGGCATCACCCTGCTGCTGCTCGCGGTCTACTTCGTGTACGAGGCCGTCAACCGCCTGATCCACCCGCCCGAGGTCAAGGGCGCGCTTGTGCTGATCACCGGCGTTGTCGGCATCGCGGTGAACATCCTCGCCACCTGGCTGATCAGCAAGGCGAACCGCACCAGCCTGAACGTCGAGGGCGCGTTCCAGCACATCCTGAACGATCTGTTCGCATTCGTCGCGACCGCGATCGCGGGCCTCGTCGTACTGCTGACCGGCTTCGCCCGGGCCGACGCGATCGCCGCGTTCGTGGTCGCCGCCTTGATGCTGAAGGCCGGCATCGGCCTGGTCCGCGACTCCGGACGGATCTTCCTCGAGGCCGCGCCGACCGCGATCGACCCGCAGGCACTCGGCGCCGAGCTGTGCGGCGTCCAAGGCGTCGTCGAGGTGCACGACCTGCACGTCTGGGAGATCACCTCCGGCGAACCGGCCGCGTCCGCGCACATCCTGGTCGCGGAGGGCCTGGACTGTCATCAGATCCGGATGCGGATCGAGGAAGTGCTTGCCGAGCGCCACAACCTGACGCACTCCACGCTTCAGGTCGACCACGCGACCGCCGGCACCTCCGAACATTGCAGCGACTCACACGGACCGGTGCACACCACGGAGCACACCACGGAGGACACAACAGCCCACCGCGCGGTCACAACCGCTGGATCAGCACCTGACCCGGCCAGTCCGGCGCATTGACCCGCGGTACGGCGAACTCGATGTCCCGCGCGAAACCCTGCCGCTCGTAGTACCGGACGAGCGCCTGGTCGCCGCCCGCGAAGCAGTCCACCCGCAGCAGCCGTACGCCGGCCGCACGGGCCAGCTCCCGCGCATGATTCAGCAGGGCCCCACCGAGGTTCTGCCCGGCCGACGCGCGGTCGGTGACGAGCAGCCGGACGTACAACTCGGGCTCCGTCGCGGCCGGTACGTAGTCGAGCGCCGCGCCGACCGCCAAGGCCCCCACCACCCGGTCGTCGACGGTTCCCACCCAGAGGCCGCCGTCCGTGGCGAACGCCGTGATCTGCTCGACCCGGCGCGGGCTCGTCGAGTGCGGCGACGTACCCCACTGGTCCGTCCGCCCGCGAGCGACCAGCCACTCGGTCGCGCCGTCGAGGAGCGCCAGAACCGCCGGTACGTCGTCCCGCCCCGCCCGGCGGATCCTGATCTGCACGTCCCCAGAATAAGTTGCCCGAGGATGTCGAAAGCGCCGTCGCAGTCTCTACCTAGGGATGTAGAGAGGAGCTCACGATGAGCAAGCTGGACAAGACGTTCACCGCGCCGCTGCAGAAGAGCGACGCCAAGGGCGGCTGGACCTACGTGCAGATGCCCGGATCGGCCGAGTACTTCGGGACGCGCGGGCTGGTGAAGGTTCGCGGGACCATGGACGGGCACCCGTTCGAGAGTTCGTTCATGGCGCTCGGTGACGGGACCCACAAGCTGCCGGTCAAGGCCGCACTCCAGGCCCTGCTCGGCAAGCAGCCCGGGGACTCGATCACGGTGTATCTGGAGGAACGCATC
>DASSDE010000238.1:0-4333 GCA_035697365.1 Kribbella sp.
CCGAGCTCGGCCAGCAGGTCCGGCGCCATCGCGACCCGCTCGACCTGGGGCAGCCGCTGGAGCAGCTCCGAAGCCCAGCGGGACAACGGCCGGGACGCGTCGTAGATCACCGAGCGCACCGGCCAGCCGTTGTCGACGGCAACCGAAATCGGCCGGACGCCCTGGACCAGGAACTCACCGGACCGCTGCCGCTTGGTCCGGTTGGTCAGTGACGCCTGCCAAACCTGGAACCGGGCGTTCCGCGACGAGATCCGCTGCACGCCCTCACCCTACGCGGCGCGCGCCCGCGACTCGACTTGCTCATGCGGGTGGTGCCGTGGACTCCCGGACGATCAGCTCCGGGCGGAACAGCAGGGACTGGCCTTGCGTCGGTCCGGAGTCGTCCAGCCGCGACCGGAGCTGCGCGAACGCGGCCGCGGCCATCTCCTTCATCGGCTGCCGGACCGTGGTCAGCGTCGGCGCGTACAGGTCCGCGAGCACGATGTCGTCGAACCCGACCACCGACACGTCCTTGCCCACCTCGAGCCCGCCGTCCCGCAGTCCGCGGCAGACGCCGAGCGCGCACATGTCGTTGATCGCGACGATCCCGGTCGGCGGATCCTCCAGCGCGAGCAGCTCGGCCGCGGCCGCTCGCCCCAGCTCGGACGCCTCGACGTCACCGAAATCGTCGGCGTCGCCCTTGACCGGCGCGCGCACCGACGTCGCGGGATCGATCCCCACCCGTTCGAGCGCGGCGGTGAACCCGCGGTACCGCTCCGCGCGGTTCACGCTCGCCAGCGCGCCGGACACGAAGGCGAGCCGGCGGTGCCCGAGGTCGGTGAGATGCTGCGTGGCGAGCTGGCTGCCGATCGAGTTGTCGACGCTGATGCTGACCAGCGACGCCGGGTCGCCCGCCTGCGACGTACGGTCGAACGCCACCAGTTGCAGGCCGCGCTCCACCAGCGGCATCACGTGTTCCAGCGACGGCAGCGACGAGCACAGTACGACGCCGTGCACGCCGTCGGCCCACAACTCGTCGACGTAGTCGCGCTCGCGGCGGGGATCGCGCTCGGAGTTGCAGAGCAGGACGTGGTATCCCTCGGCCAGGGCCGCGGACTCCAGGTAGCGCGCGAGCGCGCCCCAGAACGGGTTGCCGACCGACGGCACCACGAGTCCGATCGTGGTGGTGCGGCCGGTGCGCAACTGCCGGGCGGCGCGGTTCGGCCGGTAGCCGAGCTTGTCGATTGCGCGCTCGATCCGCTGCCGGGTCTCCGGGAGCATCCGGTGGTTGCGCCCGTTGAGCAGGTTCGACACCGTGCTCGGCGAGACGCCCGCCTCGGTCGCGACCTGCTGGATCGTCGCCTCACCAGTTCTCAATTCACCGCCCACCCGCGCATTCTGTCACCCCGTCGTGTTGCCGTCTCGCAGTGCAACGATGCAACACCAGTCGCCGAAAGTCCAGTCACGTTTGCTCGGCGCTCACCTCTTGACGCCGAGTGAAAACCCTTCCTAGCATGCGGTGCATCGTTGCACCAGCCTCGCCTTGCGGCGCCGCTCTGGCTGGTAGATCGTTGCACCACTCCTTCTTCCGCAGCACCACGAAAGGCGCGCCATGGAGTACACCCGCAGATCAGTCCTGACGGCCCTGGGGCTCGGCGCGGTCGCCGCCGCCACCGGGTGCTCCGCGTCGTCCGGCGACACCGGCCAGGCGGCCGCGGACGGACCCGTCGAAGGCGAGATCACGCTGCTCACCCCGCTGTTCGAGGGCAGTACCGGCAAGCAGTTGCTGGAGGGCAAGCTGCTGCCGGCGTTCAAGCAGAAGAATCCCAAGGTCACCGTCAAGGTCGACTACACGAACTACAGCGCGCTGAACGAGAAGCTCACCACCAGCCTGGCCGGCGGCCTGATGCCGGACGTGGTGATGCTCGGCGTCGGATGGATCCCGCCGTTCGCGCACAAGAAGGTGCTCGCGCCGCTGCCGGACGACCTGGCCAAGCGGTACGACTACGAGGACCGCGTGCTCGAGCCTTCCCGGTTCGACGGCAAGCTGTACGCGCTGCCGATGGTGCTGGACACGCGGATCGTCACGTACCGCAAGGACCTGTTCGCCGAGGCCGGGATCAAGGCACCGCCGAAGGACTGGGCCGAGCTGCGCGCGATGTCCAAGGAGCTGGCACGCAAGGACAGCTCAGGCAAGCTCACCCGGGTCGGGTTCGACCCGTTCTCGATCGACCTCCGGCAGTGCTGGGAGACGTTCCTGTTCGCCAACGACGGGAACATGTTCGACGAGTCCGGGCAGCAGGTGAAGTTCAACGACGACCGCGGGGTCGAGGCGCTGCAACTGTTCCTCGACGTGGTCGCCGACAAGTCCGCCGACTACACGTTCAAGTCGTCGGCCGGTCAGCCGAGCACGCTGCAGCAGGGGCGCGCGGCGATGATGATGGCGAACAACTCGCTCTGGGTGCAGCTCCAGCAGCAGTCGCCGGAATTGCTGAAAGAGGACAAGGTCGGCGCGTTCATCCTGGCCAACAAGGTGCCGGCGATGCTGCAGGGCGGCACGATGGTGTCCCGCTCGGCGTCGACCAAGCATGCGGCCGCGGCGCAGGCGCTGGTCGAGTTCATGGGCACGCCGGAATCGATCCTGCCGACCGCGCAGCAGCGCGGCTCGGTGCCGGGCGTCCAGGACCTGCGAACCTCGGACTACGTCAAGGAAAACGGTTTCGTAAAGCTTGCCCTGGACAACATGAGCAAGGCTCGTTCCGAGGGTGGTACCCCGGCCTGGATGGAGATCCGGGAGAAGATCAAGACCACCCTGGAGACCGCGGTGGTCGGCAAGCGGACCGCCAAGGAAGCGATCGACGAGCTGGCGAACCTGAGCAAGGAAGCGATCTCGCGGCTGTGAGCGAAACCATCGTCCCGACCGACCGCGGGCGTCCGCGCGCCCGGAGCCGGGTGCGCCCGTCCGCACCCGGTCCGGCGTCGCCCGCTCCGCACCGAAACCGTTTGCTGCGCAGCCGCCGGCGGGCCGGCCTGCTGATGGTCGCGCCCGCGCTGCTGCACGCACTGATCTGGATCGGCATTCCGCTGGTCGCCGCGGTGGTGCTGAGCTTCACCTCGTACGACGTGCTCACGCCACCGCGCTTCGCCGGCCTGCAGAACTTCCGCGACCTGCTGTCCGACAACGTTTTCCGGCGCGCGGTACTGAACACCAGCATCTACACGTTCTTCACCGTTCCGGTGGCGATGGGGATCGCGCTGCTGATCGCGCTGATGCTGAACACCCGGCTGGCCGGGCGGGCGATCTTCCGGACCGCGATCTTCATTCCGCAGGTGACCGCGACGATCGCGGTGGCGCTGGTGTGGCTGTGGATCTACGACCCGCGGAGCGGTCTGGCCAACGCTGTCCTGTCGTTCCTCGGCCTCGACGGGCCGGCGTGGCTGTCGTCGACGGACTGGGCGATGCCGGCGGTGATCGTGGTCGGGATCTGGCAGGGGATCGGCCTGAAGATGCTGATCTACTTGGCTGCGCTGCAAAGTCTGCCGACCGATCTCTACGAGGCGGCGTCGGTCGACGGCGCGTCGAAGTTCCGGCAGTTCTTCAGCCTGACCGTGCCGTTGCTCCGGCCGGCGACGTTCTTCGTCTTCGTCACGTCGGTGATCGGCGCGTTCCAGTCGTTCGACCAGGTGTACATCCTGACCGACGGCGGGCCGGCCAACAGCACGACGATGATGACGTATGAGATCTACAAATCCGCTTTCCGGGAGTTCCGGATGGGATACGCGTGCGCGCAGAGCCTGGTGTTGTTCGCACTGCTGCTGTTCCTGACGTTGCTGAACCGGCGGATCACCGGAGGTGACCGTGCCACCCGTTGAGACCTCAGGCCGTGCCCGGACCGGCCGGATCGCGCTCTACCTGACCCTGACCGCGATCTCGTGCGTGATGATCGTGCCGTTCATCTGGATGCTGCTCACCTCGGTCAAGACCCCCGGCGACATCGCCGCGGTCCCGCCGCGGCTGTTCCCGACGAAGTGGGCCGTCGGCAACTATGCGGACGCGTTGCACGCCGCGCCGTTCGCGACGTACGCACGGAACAGCTTCGTGATCGCCGCGAGTCACACCGTGCTGAATGTACTGATCGCCTCGATGGCCGGATACGCGCTGGCGCGGCTGCGGTTCCGGGGCAGTTCGCTGATCTTCCTCGCGTTCGTCGGGGCGCTGATGATCCCGACGTACACGAAGATCCTGCCGGAGTTCCTGATCGTGCGGTTCATGCCGCTGTTCGGCGGGAACGACATCACCGGGCAGGGCGGCACCGGCTGGCTGGACACCTGGTGGGCGCTGATCATCCCGGGC
>DASSDE010000239.1:0-3779 GCA_035697365.1 Kribbella sp.
GCCGAGGCGCTTGGCCAGCAGGTTGGAGCCGAAGATCAGCACGACGCCGACGACACCCTTGAACAACCCGACCGCGGTCGCGTAGCTGAACGAGCCCTGGGTGATGCCGATGTAGTACACGAACGTGTCGAACACGTCCGCGACGTCGCGGTTCAGCGAGGTCGTCATCAGCCAGATCTGCTCGAAGCCGGAGTCCATCAGGTGCCCGGACGTCAGGATCGCCATCACCACGATCGTCGGCCGGATCGCCGGCAGCGTGATGTGCCAGAACTGCCGCCAGCGCCCGGCGCCGTCCACCCGCGCGGCCTCGTACAGCTGCGAGTCCACACCGGCCAGCGCGGCCAGATAGATGATCGTGCCCCAGCCGGTCTGCTTCCAGAGCAACTGCAGCACGATCAGCGGCCGGAACCACGCTGCCTGTGCGACGTAGTCGGTCTTCTGCCCGCCGACCAGGCCGTGGATCCAGTTCGCGATGACGCCGAAGTCCACCGAGAACAGCAGGTAGGTCAGCGACGCGACGATTGTCCACGACAGGAAGTGTGGAATGTAGACCAGCGACTGCACGGACCGCTTCAGCACGTTGACCCGTAGCTCGTTCAGCAGCAGCGCGACCACGATCGGCGCCGGGAAGACGAAGAGGATTGTCAACAATGCGAGGAGCAGTGTGTTGAACAGCAGCCGGCCGAAGTCCGGTCCGGTGAACAACTCCTGGAAGTGCTTCAGCCCGACCCACTCGCTGCCCGAGTAGCCCAGGAACGGCACGTAGTCCTTGAAGGCGATGTGCAGGCCGTACATCGGCAGGTACTTGAACACGACGAAGTACGCCAGGCCGGGCAGCAGCAACAAGTAGAGCCAGCGGTAGCGGAGCAGGTCGCGGAGCAGCTTCCGCGGACGGCGGGTGCGCTTCGAGGTGGAGGCCGGCCGCTGCGCGTCAGCAGCCGGCTGCACCACCTCCGGCACCAGGTCGGTGGCCATCGGTCAACAGCCCCTCAGCCGCCGGCCTTGGCGGAGAGGTCGTTGACCTCCTTGACGATGTCCGTGCCACCGCTGTCGTACCAGCGCTTGATCTGCGCCTTCAGCTGGTCCTCGGTGATCGCGCCGGACAGGTACTTGATCCTCGCGTCCGGGATGATCGTGTCGAGCGTCTGGCCCTTGGACACCGCGGTCGGCGCGATGATGCTGAGCGCCGGGTTGAACACCGCGGTCTTCAGGTCCTCGTTCATCAGCACGTCGAACTTCTCCCGCATCTTCCGGCTGGCCTCGTCGTTCGGCCGCAGCGCGTAGGCGCCGAGCCCGACCGAGGCGCGCGTCCCGAGCTGGATGAAGCCCTTGTCGACGTCGTTCTGAATCGCCTTCACCTTCGGGTCGTCCTGGTTGATCGGCACCGCGTAGTTGCCGTCGACCTTGAAGTTGCGACCCTCGATCCCGTTCGTGAGCAGGATCGAGCCCTCCTTGGACTCGAGCTTGTCGAGCGTCTTCAGGACGTCGTCGAGCTGCGCGTCGGTGCGCACGTGCTGCTTGGAGATCGCGATCACCATGTTGTAGCCGGTGAACGGGTACGAGTGCTTCTGGCCGTCCGGGCCCACCAGGTTGCCGACCAGCGTGACCTTGTCGAAGTCCTTCGGGTTCTTCTCCTTGAACAGGTCCAGCAGCTGCGTCGCCCGGACGTTCACGTCGATGATCATGCCGCCCTTGCCCTGCACGAACGGGTCGTTCCAGTTCGCACTGTCCAAGGTGGCGAAGTCCGGGTTGACCAGGCCTTCTTTCACCCAGCCGCGCAGCCATTCGTTGGCCTTCAGGAACTCCGGGGTGTCGAAGCCCGGCACCAGCTTGCCGTCCCGCTCGCCCCACCCGTTCGGTGCGCCGAACCAGGTCTCGATCACGTCGTACGGGCTCGCGCTGGCGTAGTTGCCCGGCCATTTCGGGATGATCAGGCCGTAGGTGTCCTTCTTGCCGTCGCCGTCCGGATCGCGCTCGGTGAATGCCTTCGCGACGTTGTAGAGGTCCTCGACGGTCTGCGGCTCCTTGAGGCCGAGCTTCGCGAGCCAGTCCTTGCGGATCACGATGCCCGAGCGCAGCAGCGGACGGACCCGGTAGATGCCGTACGTCTTGCCGTTGGTCTGTGAGTTCTTCGCGGTCTGTTCGTCGGCCGGCTTCAGGTTCGGGTACTTGTCGAGCTTGCCGGTCAGGTCCCAGAACGCGCCGGCCTCGGCCGCCTTCACGAACGACGGGCTCTTCTCGTTCGCCACCATCACGTCCGGGATCTTGTCCGAGGCGAGCGTGACGTTCGACTTGTCGCCGTACTCCGCGTTCGGCACCCAGGTGATCTTGAGCTTCTTGCCGATCAGTTTCTCGACCGCCTGCTGCAGTTCTCCGTTCGGGTCCGGCGCGGTGCCGAACAGCGGCGCCATCGCCGTGAGCTCGGTGCTGGTGGCGGCGCCGCCCTTGTCGTCGCCACCGCCGGAGCAGGCGGAGGCGGCGAGCAGCGCCGTCGTGACTGCGGCCACGGCGATCCGCCGGGCAGAGAAGATGGTCATGGGTTCCCTTTCAGTGACTACTCGGGTGCAGGCGCGCGTCGTTCTCGGCGAAGAAGCGCAAGCAGAGCCAGGTGTCGAGCCGGATCCAGGCACCACCGGCGAGCAGGACGCCGAACACGGCGAACCTGACCGACAGATAGGCGATGGACACCGCGACGAACAGCAGGACCAGGGACGACGCCGGCCGCGCGAGCGCGAGCAGCGATGCCTTGGGCAACAACAGACGGACACCGAGGTCGTAGTGCACGGCCATCGGCAGGGCGTAGCCGGCGATCAGCCCGAGCACGACCAGTGCGATCAGGCTGGCCAGCCGGGGGAGTGCGGCCCCGAGTGCGGCGAAGTACAGATAGTTGCCGACCAGCAGTACGGCGGCCGCGACCAGGGGCAGGACGAGCAATGTCCCGCGCCGGAACTCCTGGCGGAACGCGGCCCGGAAGGCAGCAAAGGCATGAAACGATTCATCAGATGATCGCCGTCTGGCCAGCGAATATGCCGCGAGCGTGGCCGGACCGATACCCAGGGCGATCCCGCCGGCCAGGGTGAAGAGGATCCACAGCGCGTTCAGCTTGATCGTCCAGAGGACCTCGTCCGCAACGCCGTACAGCTTGACGGCCCAGCCAGTGTCCATGCCGGTTCCTGCCTTGTGTCGGGCGAAAAGTGTTGTGACCGTATGGTTGAATCGTCTCAATGTCAAGGCTTGGGAAAGCGTTTGTCAGAGACTGGTCACCCGGCCCGGCGGCCGGACGTCAGGACTGCTTCAGGACTCTGAGACGCGCAGGTTGGCGTACTCGCCGATCATCGGAGCCATCTGGCGCAGCCCCAGTTTGCCGCCCGGGAGCGGGCGGTCGTCGCGCCAGGAGAAGGCGGGAAGATCGTTGACGGCAAAGGAGATCGCGCCGCCGCGGACCGTCAGCCGGAGGTGGTACGGCCCGTCCGCGTCCGCGACGTCCGGGATCGGATCGGCGCCCTGCGCGACCAGGTGGAAGCCGTAGCTCTTGCGCAGGTTGCAGGTGTGGAAGGCGCGCTCGGCCGGCCACCGGCGGCGGAAGTACGAGACGTGGTACGTGTCGAGGTCTCCATGGTGGTACTGCTCGTACGGCCCCGTCCGCGGCTGCAGGTCGAACAGGTCCTCGCCGCCGCGGCCCCTGGCGTGGAAGAACAGGATGCACAGCCCCGGCTCGCGGATCGGCCAGAAGTCCCACTCGACGGTGATGTCCGGCGGGAAGTCCTCCGGGCACCACA
>DASSDE010000240.1:0-2303 GCA_035697365.1 Kribbella sp.
GTGGCAGCCACGCCGACGAGCCCCGCAAGCCCTACCACCTTCCATACCTTCATGCGGACTAACCTAGCGACGTGAACAGCCGGATTTCACTGGATGACGCTACGGAACTGACACGAACAGGTGACATTTGGCTGTTTCGCGGTGCGAGTGCGGCGGATCGCGCGATCCAGCTGACCACCAACAGCCCGGTCAACCATGTCGGGATGGCGATCGTCGTCGAGGACCTGCCGCCGCTGATGTGGCACGCCGAGCTGGGCCGTTCGCTGCCAGACGTGTGGACGGGTACGCACCACCGCGGCGTCCAGCTGCACGATCTGCGCGACGCGGTCCTGGTCTGGGGACGCAAGTACGGTCAACAGGCGTGGCTGCGGCAGCTCGATCATCCCGTCACGCGCACGATGGAGGACGCTGTCCTCAAGACGGTCGCGCGGCTCGACGGTACGCCGTTCCCGTCGACGGCGCGGCTTGCGTCGCGCTGGGTGCGTGGGCGGGTTCCTGCGGTCCGCAAGGGTTCGCGGGAGCTCGAGCTCGAGTCGGCGTACTGCGCTGAGGTGGTTGCCTTGACGTACGAGGCGATGGGACTGCTGCGCAGCCGGCAGCCGAACTGGTACGACCCGGGGCGCTTCTGGAGCGGCGACGAACTGCAGCTCGCGCACGGCGCGAAGCTGGGCGCCGAGATCGCGGTCGACCTCCCGGAGATGTGACGGATCCCTGGGCTGATTCCTGCGCTGATTCCTGCGCTGATTCCTGCGTTGACGGAAACTGTCGGCGGCTTGTGATTGGGTTGTTTCAGTCGGTCATCGACCGGAGGAGGACCCGGATGTACGCCGTCATCGACACCGAGACGACCGGCCTGCTGCCGAGCCATCGGCATCGGGTCATCGAGATCGCGGTCGTGCTGCTGGACGCCCGCGGGCAGGTCGAGCGCGAGTGGGTGACGTTGCTGAATCCGCAGCGCGATCTCGGACCGCAGCACATCCACGGGATCCTGACGGCCGACGTGCTGGCCGCACCGGAGTTCGGCGACATCGCTCGGCAGCTGGGGGAGCTGCTTGCGGGCCGGATGGTTGTCGGGCACAACGTCGAGTTCGACCTGGGTTTCCTGCGCGCAGAGTTCGCGCGGCTCGGCGTCACGGTGCCGCTGATCACCGAGCGGTCGATGTGCACGATGGCGCTGGCCGGCTACCTGCATCCGGGCGCGAAACGGACGCTCGGCGCGTGTTGCGCGGCGGCCGGGATCTCGATCGAGGGCTGGCATTCGGCGCTCGCCGACACGCGGGCGACCGCTGAGTTGTTCGCGCAGTATCTGGGCGCGTTCGCGGCGCCGTTGCCGTGGCAGTGGGCGTACGAGGAGGTGCGCGACCTGCCCTGGCCGGAGCTGCCCGGGTCCGATGTCGCGCCGACCGTCCGGCCGGTGCATGCGGGTGGGCGGCACGGGTGGATGAGTCGGCTTGTCGACCAGTTGCCACGCGTTCCGGAGCCGCCGCAGGCCGACTCGTATCTCGTACTGCTGGACACGATCCTCGCCGACCGCGAGATCACGGCGGCCGACGCCGACCAACTGGTTCAGGTGGCGACTGAGCTCGGGATGACTCGCCCGCAGGTCGACCACCTCCATCGGTACTACGTTTCCGCGTTGGCCGACGCGTCGTGGGCGACCGGTGACGTCACACCTGACCAGCGCAAGGACCTCGACAGGGTGGCGGTGATGCTCGGGCAGCGTGCCTCCGACGTCGACGACGCGTTGCTGCGGGCGAGCAGCGGGCGGTATGTCGTACCGGATCGTCCTGGGGTGCGCGGGTTTCCGCGGGGCAGCACGCTCGTGTTCACCGGGGACATGGTGGAGCCGCGTGAGGTGTGGTGGGACCGTGCGGTGGCGGCCGGGTTCACGCCGCAGGAGGCGGTGCGGCCCGACACCACGTTCGTGGTCGCCGCAGACGTCGACAGCCTGTCGATGAAGGCGCGTGCGGCCCGCGAGTTCGACGTACCGATCATCTCCGTCGAAGACTTCCGCCGACTGCTCCCACATTTCCAACCGACCGAACCCCACAACGCACCCCCAGCACACCAACGAAAAGCCGGCTGAGCCGGTCACCGCCAGAACCGCGCAACACTGTCCGGACAGCGGTGACCGCCTAGCGCGACGGGTGGCGGGGGACAGGAACGGGCAGCGGGAACCGGCTGCTGCGGTGGCCGGGTGACGGGATGCGGTGGGCGGCCGGGGCGGGCGGCGGACTGGGCTGGGTTTGGTGGCCGGGGCTAGGTGGTGGGGGTTAGGTGTTGGGGGGTGAGGAGGGGGTGGA
>DASSDE010000241.1:0-6538 GCA_035697365.1 Kribbella sp.
AGGTACGCGATCCGCCGGACGCCCGGGGACCGCGGATGCTTGCAGGCGGCGATCATGAACAACGACATCACCAGGTAGTTGCCGGCCAGGTTCGGGTCGCCGAAGGTGTACGAGGCCCGGACGCCGTCCTTCGCGGAAACCCCTGCGACGGCGTTGATTCCGCCGACGTACGCGATCACCATCACGCCCGAGTAGATGGCAGCCGTGCGGCACCAGGCGACCGTGACGGAACCGATGATCGCCGGGTTGTGCCGGCCGAGCGCAACCGTGGCGCCCCAGGCGAGCAGCAGCAGGTCCTGGATCAGCACCAGCCCGGTTCCTACGGGTGCGGCGGAGACCAGAGCGGCGAAGGCCCCGCCGAGGATCAGCGCAGCGACCCCCGCGGCGTACGGAAGTCTGATCGGCAGATGCTCGCGAACGGCCCAGAGCAGGCCCAGGACGATGCAGAGCAGGATTCCCGCGTCCGCCGGTGCGGTGTTCCCCGGTCCCGCGGGTACGAGGAACGGCAGCAAGCACGTGGTGAGCCCCGTCATCGCTGCGAGGACGTCGCCGCGCGGGAGGGCCGGCCAGCCGGCGATACCTGCGGTGGGGGTGGGAACCGTGGTCGTCATCGGGCATCAGCTCCGGGGCAGGTCGTCGGCGAGCGGCCAGTGCGGAAGATCGGCCAGCAGTTCGAGATGGTGTGCGGCGAACTCGTCGTCATTGGCGGTCGCGGCGATCTCCCCGAGCCCGGCGAGCGCGGCGCCGTACCAGAGCGCGGACGGCAGACCGAGATCGTCGACTCCGCTCCGCAGATACAGCCGGACGAGGTCGGGCAGCCAGCCCTCCTCGAGCAGGCCGTACCTGATCCCGGCACCGAACCCTGTTCGCCGCAGGCCACGGTGGCCACGTACTTGATGGCCCGGCCGGGTGTGGCGGTCGAGGTAGAGGCAGTAGCTGAGCGCGAACCGGACGAGGTCGCGCAGGGGCCAGCCGGTGCGGGCGCCGCTCTCCCAGTCGACGACACCGGTGATCCGGCGGTCGTCGACGAGCAGGTTCCCGAACCAGTAGTCGCCGTGGACCATGGTCCTGGCAACCCGGTGACTCTTCAGTTGCCGATCCGCGGCGGCGAGCCGGAGTTGTGCGGCCTCGAGCTTCGGATGGCCCGGCCACCGCGCCCGTACCTGGTCGGCGACCTCGCTCGCCCAGGTGATCCGGGCCCGTTCGCCGGCGGTCGCGAGCTGGAAGTGACGCAGCCAGCCACCGGCGAGTGCGAAGTCCATCGCCACCGGTTGCCGCCGTGACGTGTGCAGCCAGCGGTGGTACGCGACGCTCATCGGCGCACCGCGGACAACCGTGGTCACGACCGCCGGCAGCCCATCGCTGTCGAGGGTCTCGAGGTACTGGGGCACACTGCGCCCGAGGTCGCCGAGATTCGCTTCGCCGAGCGATATCAGCATCCGAGTCTCCCGGGAGATCGCGCTCGCGGCAGCCACGGTTACCGGGATCTTGATCGCCACCGGACCGGCCGGACCGTCCACGTAACTGCCGGCCGGCGGAGTGACGATGAACGTCCGCTTCGCGTCCGGGTCCCGTGACGTGGCGATCAGCACGCCGCGGCTGCCCGGCGCGAAGAGCAGGTCGTGCACCGACCGCGGGCGTGGGTGAAAGGCCTTGGGAACCTCGCTCATGGTCGCCTCCCGATGACGACCCGGGCCGGTGCGAGCGCGCCCGTCCAGCGCCACGGTGCGCGCCGGGCGAGGCCGAGCAGCGCCGACGCGGGTACGGCGGTGAGCGCCAGCCCGGGCGGCACCGTTGCCACGGCGGTCCAGAAGTGCCGGATCGCCTCTTCGGCGTCGTCGATGACGACCATCGGCCGGGCGATCGTCGGCAGGACGACGAATTCTCGTTCCACCACGACGCCGAGCCGGCGTGCGGCCGCCCGCAGTCGTCGCCGGCTGAGCGGCCGCTGATCCATGAGCGCGACCGGATGGCCCGCGGTCAGTTGGTGCTGGTCGACAGGCCCGGATCGAATGTCGATCTCGACCGTTCCCGGTGGACAGAGCTGCAGCCAGGGTGATGTTGGGCGCCGGATCCTGCCGACGGGCTCGGCGGCGCTCACGAGACCACCAGCTGTGCGGAACGACCCGCTGAGTACACCTGATCAAGGACGTCGGCCAGGCTCTCGGCATCGTACGTGCTGTCAGCGGCCGCCTGACCTTGGCGGGCCAGGCGGTCGGCCTTCGCGCGATCCTCGAGCAGGTCGTCGATCGCGTCGGCCAGCAGGCGCGGACGGCCCGGAGGAACGAGGACGCCGCTCGCACCCGGTACGACCAGATCGGGCACCGAGTTGACCGCGGTCGCCACCACCGGAATGCCGCAGCGCATCGCCTCCACGACAGCGCAGGGGAGTCCTTCGTACCGGCTGGCCATCGCGAACACGTCGAACGCCGGCAGCAGGTGCGGGACGTCGGATCGTTCGCCGGCGAAGACGAAGCGGTCCGGCAACCCGGTTCGCCGGACCAGTTCCTTCGCCTCGCGATCACCCGGTCCGGAGCCGATCCAGACCGCGACCGCATCGGTACAGCGGAGCGCGGCGACGGCGGCGATGAAGTGCTCGGGCGCCTTTTGGTAGTCGATCCGCCCGACGGTCCCGATCAGCGGCACCTCAGTGGTGATCCCGAGTGCGGCGCGGGCAGCCGCTCGCGAGTCCTCGGTGCGCGGCACGGTGACGGACTCGACCACCGGGGTGATGGTGCGCAGCGTGCTGGGCTTGGCCAGTCCTCGACGGAGCGCTTCGGTGGCGACCCCGCTGCCGATCGCGAGCACGCTGTCGGTGATCCGGGCCAGCCGGCGTTCGATCGCGACGTACGCTGCGCGGCGTAGCGGATTCTGAAACTCGTGGAACGGGAAGCCGTGGTAGGTGTGGACGATCTGCGGTACACCGGCCCGGTGCGCGGCCAACCGGCCGAGGGCGCCGGCCTTGGCGCTGTGCGTGTGGACGACGTCGTACCGGCCCTCCTGGCACAGCTCGGTCAGTCGGCGCAGTGCGCGCCGGTCGTCGGTCGGTGACAGTGGTGAGACCAGCGAAGGTTCGATCAGGACGTGCATACCGGCAGCCGCTGCGCGGTCGGTCAGCGGGCCGCCCTGTCCGGTGATGACTGTGATCCGGTAGCGCGCCGGGTCAAGCGGCAACACTCCGCGCAAGGCGACGCCGCCCGCGCCGGCGATGAACCGGGTGACGATCAGGGCGACGTGGATCCGCCCGTCGCCGGCCACTACCCGACCCTGCCGGTGCGTACCGCCGCGAGTGGACTCCGCAGCAGCCCGGCCAGACCAAGGCCCGGCTCCTTGGCCAGCCGAAGCTCCAGGCAGGGCAGGCGATTCGTCAACCGCGCGGCGACCTCGTCGATCGGTGGATGGACCGGACCGCATCCGGTCGCCGAGGCGACGATCGCCGCGATCGACCAGAACCGTCGCAGCTCTCCCGCGGCGTACGTCCCGGCCGCGATACCGCGAGCCGCCTCCGCGGGCGTCAGTTGGCGTAGCTCAGGTGCTGCTTGTGTCCCTCGCCGCAGTACGACGACGAGCTCCGGCGGAAGCGAACGTACGCGATGCTCCCACGCCTGCTCGCGTCGACCATGGGCCGCGCGCTTGCCGCTGCCCGTCAGCGTACGGAGCGGTTCGGCGACCCCGTACGCCGTCGAACCGTCGCAGACAGCGAGGTTGTCGCAGGTCGCCCGGGCGCCATCGGCCAGCGCCCGCGCGACCAGGGTCGACTTACCGACACCTCCTGGGCCGGCAAGCAGCACCGCGACGCCTCCGACCTCGACAACCGAGACGTGCAGCGGAGCAAAGCCTTGCAGCATCGCGAACCACAGTGCCGGGTAGTGCAGCAGGACCTGACTGCTCAACGCACGGTGCCTGGCCGGAAGCAGCTTGGCGGCAACGGATTCCTGGTACGACGGCCGCCGCCGGCTGATCACGCGCAGCCCGTCCTCGTCGATCGTCCACCGCTGGTCGAAGCCCGACCCGCCGACGTTCTCGAGCACGACCTGGCCGCTGTCGACCGCCCACGCCCCTCTGGTCACAACTTCCGCCCCACGCGTGCTGAACGGTTGCCGGGTGTTCTCGACCGACAGCACCACATTCGGTAGATCGGCCGAGGACAGGCCGGATCGCTCCGGTCCGCCGGCCATCGTGACGAGTGACCGTACGACGGTGTCCGGCCCGTACAGGGCCACCCGCTGCCCTGCCGTGTGGACCAACGCCGTGTGAATCAGCGCCGTACTCACGCGAGCCTGCCGAACCGTCGCTTGGCCGGTCCGTGAACGACGCCCAGCACGGGCCAGCGAACCGCCTTCAGTACGTCGTCGAGATCGTCGAGCCGCCGCAGCAGTACGGTTCCACCCGACACCACGACCACACCGGCCGTCATCTCGTCCTCCGGTGTGACGGCCGACAGCCCGGTGAACCGGACATCGGCGAAACCGGCCAGCCCGCTCTCCTCGAGGCCGAAGACATGGTTGTCGTCGTCGACACCGGCCGGCTTCTTGAGCCGCTCCGGTGTGTGGGTCCGTCCGGAGAACGCGAACAGCAATCTGCTCACCGTGTCGGCGTCGCTGTCGTCGGCGCCCATCAGTACGACGGCGTCAACCCCTTGCCGACGCGCCGCCAGCGCCATCGTGTTGCGGAGCGACTCGACGTCTTCGGACGCCTTGCCGAGCACCGGCGCCTGCAGCAGGCGGGCGAGGGCGCGGATGCTGTTCACCCGCGGGCGGAACGTCTCGACCACGGTCGCCACGGTCAGTCCAAGGACCAGCCCGAGCAGCAGCGCCAGCGCCAGTTGCGGCAGCATCGAGGCCTGCACCTGCCGGATGTCCGGCTTGTTGCTGATCATCACCACGTGGTCGCGGGTCGCCGCGTCCGCCATCAGCGTTGCGCGCTGGCTGCTCAGCTGGCTGAGCAGCTGGTTGACGGACTGGATCTGTACGTTCAGATCCGCGCGCGTGGTGATGTCGGCGATGCCGCGCAGCTGGGTCACCAGCTTGTCGCGCGCGATCGTGGCCTTGTCGATCTGGTCCGACAGGTCGGTCACGGTGGTGTTGAACGACTGCTGATCGCCCTGGTTCATGAACAGCACGACCCGGAGCGCCAGCTGGGTCACGATCGGTCCGGCGGCGAGCGGGTCGTCGTCGGTGACGCTGAGCTCGACGACCGAGGACTCGCCGAGGCGCTGCGCCGACACGTTCGTCGCGGCGTACGTCTCGACGTCGCGTTGTGCCTTGGCGGCCAGCAGCGCCGCACCGAGCAGGCTCGGAGTCGTTGCGACCGCAAGCACCCGGCTGTTCATGCCCTCGGCCTCGGTCGCCGACTTCGGTGCGTCGGCAACGACCTGCAGGCGGATGGAAGCCGTGGTCGGATCCGGCCGGCGCGCGGCCAGGACCGCCGCGCCGGCGACCGGAAGCAGCAGGCACACCAGGATGATCCCCAGGTGGGCTCGCACGATCCGGCGGAACATCTCTTCGATCGTCATCGATGCGCCCTTCGTCCGTTGTGCATCACAGGACCAGCACTGACTTGGTGGTCGAGCTGGACAGGCCGACGGTGTCCGTCACTGTCACCCGTACGGTGAACACGCCGATCGAGTTGTACGTGCAGGTGGTCGTCGGAGCTGTCTGGGGCGGCTTCGCGCCACCCGTACCGCAGTTGAACTGGTATGTCGCGATCGGCGACTTGTCGACGCTGGTCGACGCGGACGCGTCCGCGGTGATGGTCTGGCCGCGCCGGATGGTCGACTTCGACAGCGTCAGCTTCGCGGTCGGCGCGACATCGGCCAGGATCTTGACCTTGACGGTCGCCTTGCTCGTCAGGCCGGCGGTGTCGGTCACGGTGACCGCGGCGGTGAAGGTGCCGGCGTTCGGATAGCCACAGGTCGTCGTGGGCGTCGTGATCACGCCGGTCGTCTGCCCGTTGCCACAGTCGAACGAGTAGCCGGCCAACGGGCGGCCGTCGGCGTCGGACGACGTTGACGCGTTCAGTACGACCTGCGCGGGCCGGTAGTCCTGCGTCGGGGTCGCGGTGATGCGTGCCGTCGGCTTCCCGTTCGGCTTCACGACGATCGGTGCGCCGGTCCAGCTGTCGCTGAGGCCTGCCGAGTCCGTAACGGTCGCGCTCGGTGTGAACGTACCGGCCGTCGTGTAGTGGCAGACCCCGCTGGACTGGTTGATCACGGTGCCGTTGCCACAGGTGATCCGGTACGTCGTCAGCGGAGCACCGAGCCCCGCACTGCGGGACGCGTCGATCGTCACGTCCAGCGGTGCGAATCCGCCCGCCGGGGTCGCCGTCACAGCGATCGCCGGACCGGTGTACTCGAAGGCTCCGAGATCCGCGAAGGTGATCGGACCGATGCCGGTGTCGGCGACGCCCGGGTGGTCGGCCGGAGCCGTACCGTCCCGGTTGACCGCGGTCCATCCGGAGACCGCCGTGTCAGCGGCGTCGATGGCAGGCGAAGTGCTAGTCAGGTGCAGGTCCCGGGTGGCAGGCGCCACGAAGCGTG
>DASSDE010000242.1:0-4382 GCA_035697365.1 Kribbella sp.
GCAGAACGGGCTGATCGTGGACGTTCGCGACAACGGCGGCGGTCACATCTACGCGAGCGAGTTCACGCTGCAGACGATGACGCCGCGCCGGATCGCGCCGGAGCCGGTGCAGTTCATCAGTACGCCGCTCAACCTGAAGCTGTGCCGGCGGCATCAGGACAACCCGGCCGGGATCGACCTCGGCCCGTGGTTCGACTCGCTGGACCTCGCGATCGAGACCGGTGCGCAGTACTCGGCGGCGAAGCCGATCACGCCGGAGGACGGGGCGAACGACATCGGGCAGCAGTACCACGGTCCCGTCGTCCTGATCACCGACGCCCGCGTCTACTCGGCGACCGACATCTTCACCGCCGGGTTCGCGGACCATGAGATCGGCACGATCCTCGGAGTCGACGACAACACCGGTGCGGGCGGCGCGAACGTCTGGACGCACGGCCTGCTCGCACAGTTGCTGAACGAACCGCCGCCACCCGACGAGACCTCGCCGTACGTCGCGTTGCCGAACGGTGCGAACCTGCGCGTCGCGATCCGCCGGACCCTCCGGGTCGGCAAGCTCGCCGGCACCCCGGTCGAGGATCTCGGCGTGAAGCCGCACGAGACCCACCGGATGACCAAGGCCGACCTGCTCGACGGCAACGTCGACCTGCTCAACCGGGCCGGCGAGTTGCTCGCGGCGCAGCCCGCCCGTCGGCTCGACCTGAAGACGTCGCTCGGAGGTACGACGCTCACAGTCGCTGTCGATGCCCGGGGTCTCGATCGGGTCGATCTGTACGTCGACGACCGGCCGATCAGCTCGGAGGACGTCACGGGACCGCTCACCATCGACATCCTCGACGTGAGCGCCGGCCAACTGCTCCGCGCGGACGGGTACGAGACGGGCGCACTCGTGGCGTCACGGCGCCAGTTGGTCTAGGAGGCGGACCGCCAGCGGGTCCGCTACCTTCGATCCATGCCGTTGCACCTGACCGCCGCCGAAGAACGGATGCTCAGCGGTCAGGACGGGGAGGGCGTTGCGCTCGCGATGCGGGTGGTGGTCGGGCAGGCGCGGATCTCCGGTGCGCCGCGGCTGGTCGAGATCACGTCCGCGCACGTCGACTCCTGCCTGTACCACGGCCAGGTCAGCCTCGACTTCGTCCACCGCCTCGTCGACCTCGGCGCGAAGGTCCGGGTGCCGACCACGTTGAACGTCGGCTCGACGGACCTCACCCATCCCACCCTGGTCCGCGACCGGCAGCTCGCCAAGGCGGGGCGTGAGCTGATGACGGCGTACACCGAGCTCGGAGGTATGCCGACGTTCACCTGCGCGCCGTACCAGCTCCCCAACCGTCCTGCGCTCGGCGAACACATCGCCTGGGCTGAGTCGAACGCGATCGTGTTCGCGAACTCGGTGCTCGGCGCGCGGACCGATCGGTACGGCGACTTCCTGGACGTCTGCGCCGCCATCACCGCACGCGCGCCGTACGCCGGCCTGCAGACGCCCGAGGCGCGCGTCGGGACGGTGGCCTTCGACTGCCGGCCGCTCGGTGACTTCCTGCACTCGGAGCTGGCGTATCCGCTGCTCGGTCATCACATCGGGTCGATCGTCGGCGCCGGCATCCCTGTACTGACAGGGATCCCGGCCGACGTGACCGAGGACGACCTGAAGGCCGTCGGCGCGGCGGCCGCCTCCGCCGGGGGAGTGGCGCTGTTCCACGTGGTCGGCGTGACGCCCGAAGCACCGGTGTCGATCGATGACCTGCCGGTCTACACGGTCGACGTGCGGACGCTTCAGGAGGTACGTCGCGCGCTGTCGAGCACCGGTCCCGAGCTGGACGCCGTGAGTGTCGGTACGCCGCACGCGTCGTACGACGAATGTGTCCGCCTGGCGGAGCTGGTCGCGGGACCTCCGCTGCACCTCCCGTTCTACCTGTCGACATCCCGGGCCACGCGGGATCGTCTCGGGGAGAAGCTGCAGGTGCTGGAGCGCGCCGGCGTGACCGTCGTCGTCGACACCTGCACGTACGTCACGACGATCCTGCAGCCAACGTGGAAACGCGTGATGACGAACTCGGGCAAGTGGGCGCACTACGCTCCCGGAAACATCAACGTGACCGCGGTTCTCGGCTCGCTCGCCGAGTGCGTCGCGTCCGCCCGCGCCGGCCGAGTGGTCCTCGACCCGTGATCCTCCACGGACTGACACTGCATCCTGGTACGGCAACCGGCAGACCGATCCGGCTCACCGCGCCACTGTCGTTCTGGGGCGGCACCGATGCCGACGGGCGCATCGTCGACGCGCATCACCCGCAATGCGGTGCCGTCCTGACCGGCCGGATCCTGCTGATGGAGTCGGGTCGTGGTTCCAGTTCCGCGTCGAGCGTGCTCGCCGAACAGATCCGCGCCCGTACGGCCCCGGCCGCGATCGTCCTCGCCCGCTCCGACCCGATCATCCCGCTCGGCGCCTTGATCGCCGCGGAGCTCTACGACCTGTTCCTCCCCGTGGTCGTAGTGCCGTACGACACGATTCCCGACGACCCAGTTCTGCACGTTGCTGCAACCGCCGACCACGCGACGATCACGTGGTCTACATTCACTTCGTGAAACGCGTCATCGCACTCTGTGCGGCCGCCGTCCTCGTCGCCGGATGTGCGCAGCAAAACTCCACCACCGATGCCGACAAGGCAGCAGCCTCCGAGGCTGCCAAGGCGAGAGCCGGTGTGTCGGTCTCCTCCGAAGCGCCGGGCGGCGACTCCACCGCGCCGGTGTCGGCGCCGCCGATGCCGAAGGTGCTCGCCGCCAACCCGATCTACCGGATCGGGAAGCTCCCGGCGTCCGGGTGCGCGGAGCCGGCCTACCGAGCCACCTCGCTCGCGAACGTGCGCGCCTACTTCACCCAGTACCTGGCGTGTCTGAACAAGGCCTGGGCGCCGGCGATCCGCAAGGCCGGCTTCGTCTTCCGCCCGCCGAAGCTGGTCGTCGTACTGGGTCAGTCGCCGTCCTCTCCGTGCGATTTCGAAGACGGCCGTGACTACTACTGCGGCGGCACGATCTACATGGACGCGTCGACGCACATCAAGTTCTACAAGAGGGATCCGGCGCAGGCGCGGGCCTGGATGGCGCTGGAGATCGGGCACGAGTACGGGCACCACGTGCAGGTACTGACCGGGATCCTGTCCTCGATCTACAAGCGGGACAAGACGCTCAACGGCATCGACGTACAGCTCGAGGACACGCGGCGGATGGAGCTGCAGGCGTCCTGCCTGAGCGCCGTGTATCTCGGTGCCGACCGCAACGACTTCCCGCTGACGGCGGACTGGCAGTACGCCTGGAGCCTCGTCACGCGCAACACCGTCGACGACGAGCACGACCACGGCAATGCCGCGAACCACGGCTACTGGACGTTCGTCGGACTCGACGCGGGCAGCCCGGCGGCCTGCGACACCTATACGGCTGCTTCGTCGTTGGTCGGCTGACGCATCAGTACGGCGGTGGCGGCGAACAGGACTGCGCAGGCGCCGAGGGCGAGCGGGACGGTGGTGAGGCCCGCGATCGTGGAAACGGTCAGGCCACAGACGATCTCGCCGAGGTACTCGAGCTGCGCGAGGAACGAGTGCGTGGTGGCGCGGACGCCGGCGGTGGTGCGGGTGTTCACCCAGATCGTGCTGATCACGCGGGTGAGTGGGGTAACGACACCGTTCAGCGCGACGACCGCAATCGCGCCGATAACCGGGCCGCGCGCGAACGCGAGCAGCAACATGCTGAGGACGCCGACCAGGGCGGCCAGTGCGTAGTCGGTCGCGGCGTGCGTGCCGTTGATCCTTCGGGTGACCAGGTGCAGTACGACCGCACCGAGGACCAGACCCAGGACGCCGAGGGCGGTGAACCAGATGATCGGATCCGGCGCCGACGGCAGGCCCAGATCGAGGAGACGCTTCTGCGTAAGGCGTCCAGCGGCGTCGGAGGCGCCGTTCACCAGGAACGTCGCGGCGAAGATCAGCAGGATCGCGCGGTTCCGCCGGACCAGAGTGAGGCCACCGCGGAACGTCGTCCAGGACGCCGACCAGCGGGCGTTCCGGGTCGGGACGAAGTTCTGCTCGGTGATGCGCAGGGCGACGTAGAACGCGAGCGCTGTCATCGCGGCGCCTGCGATCACGATCGTGACGTCCCGCCGGGTGGCCCAGGCGAGCAGGCCGAGGACGACGAGGCCGGTCGCGGCGCCGGTCAGCTGCGCCCGCGCGGCGCGGACGAGGACGAGGTTGGTACGGACCGGGTCGTCCAGCTCGTCGGTGATGAGCGCGACGTCGGATCCGCTGGCGAACGTCCAGGAGATGCCCCAGAGCACCTGAGTGCCGAGGAGCAGCGGGAACGACGAGACCAGCCCGGTGGTGAGCATCGCCGTACCCATC
>DASSDE010000243.1:0-3805 GCA_035697365.1 Kribbella sp.
CGGCGGGGCCAGATCGTGTTCGACAGGACACCCAGCTTCAGGCCCTGGGCCTTCAGCGCTTGCAGCGTCTCGACCGCGTCCGGCTCGAGCACGGTGTGCGGGTCCCACTGCCGCTCGTACTCCGCGAGGCCCGCCGGGGTCAGCACGACCTCGGCCAGCGCGCACACCTCCTCGAGGGTGCTGCTGCGGTGCTCGTCGCGGGACCGCCGCCAGACCGTGCCCTCGGCCGCGACCAGTCGGGCTGCCAGGCCCTCGGGGTCCGGCTGGTCGAGCACGGCGGCCACCGCCCGCCAGGTCTCGTGCAGGGAGATGTCGTGCCAGGTTGCCAGCGTGCCGCCCCAGTCGAACAGCACGGCCTCGATCTTCGCGTTCGTCACCCGGCACAGCCTGCCAGACCCGACCGACAGTTCTCGCGGGCTTTTCAGCTCAGCCGGACGACCTCGCGACGACGCGCCAGCCAGGTCACCGCGTACGCGTAGACCGCCAGGCACACGGCGTCGGTCGCGAGCAGCGTCCACGGCGCGCTGCCCTGCTGGTCCCACTCGGCGCCGTGACCCATTGCCGCAGGCAACAAGAAGGCGATCAGGTTGTTCAGCACGTGCAGCGCGATCGCCGCCTCCAGTCCCCCGGTCCGGACCGTCAGCCAGCCGACCGTCACCGCGAACACGAACACGTCGGCCATCGCCCAGCCGCTGTAGCCGTGGCCAAGGACGAACGCCGCGCCGCCGACAACGATCCCCGGCCACGGCGACCGGAACAGCTTGCGCAACCACGGCGCCTTCCCGTCCGTGTTGGCCGCGCTGTCCGGACCGTACGCGCCGACTGCCTGGATCAGCCAGCCGCGGAACACGAACTCCTCGGCCGTCGACTGGAACGGCACCAGGATCAGGATCACCAGCGCCGGTACTACGAACGCGCCGAACCCGATCCACGCGCCGCCCTCGGACCCGATCGCGTCCTCAGGCGGCGCCACGGCGTCGACGAGAAGGCCCATCAGGTACGAGAGGACGACGTAGCCGAGGGCGGGCAGGCAGCACCAGAGCAGCCAGCGCCAGCGGATCCGGTTCAGCACCGAGGCGACGCTCCAGAAGGGGCGGCGCTGGACCAGCCACGCGGCAACGCCGACGAGTGGCGTCAGGACGCCGAGCAGGACCAGCGACAGCGCGAGGTTCTCGGTGTCGCTCGGGAAGATGTCGGTGCCGCTCGGAGCCGGGAAGCTGCCGGCCAGCAGCTCGTGCACGATCGCCCAGGCGAGCACCACGAACATCATCACGAAGAAGCCGCACAGGCCGAGCAGGATGGTGCCGGCGATGGGCCGCCACCAGACATGCTTGGGCGTCCGGCCGAGGCGGTGGAACGGCGTACCGGTCGGGGCCGGCACGATCCGCGGCTCGCGGACCCCGTACTGCGCCGGATACGGACCCGGCTGCGGGTACGACCCCGGCTGCCCCCACGGCTGCGGGTACGGCCCCGGCTGACCGTACTGGCCCGGTTGGCCGTAGGGACCGGGCTGGCCGTAGGGACCGGGCTGGCCGTACGGGCCTGGCTGGCTGGGTGGACCCGGCGCGCCGGGGTGGGGCGGCGGCGGTGGTTGCTGCCCCGGCTGGGAGTATGGGCCCGGTTGCGGAGGCGGCCCGGGCTGTTGCGGGTCCATGACTGGACTCTAGAAGATCGGGCCAAAGGGACGGAGGGAGACCACGATGGTTGGTGAACCGGATCGGGAGACGGACGCGCTGCCGCAGTCCGTACTGATGCCGCTGAGCGGTTCGGCGATCTTCCTGGTCGTGCAGATCGAGCCGGACGGCGAGGGTCGCACGCGGGACCTGCTCGAGCGGTTGAGCGGCCTCGTGCGCTCGGTGGGCTTCCGCGTACCGGACGGGAATCTCTCCTGTGTCACCAGCATCGGGTCGGACGCGTGGGACCGGCTGTTCGGCGGACCGCGGCCGGCCGAGCTGCATCCGTTCGTCGAGCTGAAGGGCGCCACGCACCACGCGCCGTCCACTCCCGGCGACCTGCTCTTCCACATCCGGGCGGCACACCAGGACCAGTGCTTCGAGCTCGCGAGCCAGATCATGAGCGTGCTCGACGGCGCCGCGACCGTGGTCGACGAGGTGCACGGCTTCAAGTACTTCGAGATGCGCGACCTGCTCGGGTTCGTCGACGGCACCGAGAACCCGACCGGTTCCGAGGCCCGCGGCGCCGTGCTGATCGGCGATGAGGACCCCGGCTTCCGGGGCGGCAGCTACGTGATCGTGCAGAAGTACCTGCACAACCTGAAGACCTGGAACGCGCTGACCGTCGAGCAGCAGGAGCTCGCGGTCGGCCGGACCAAGCTCGACGACATCGAGCTCGCGGACGCGAAGAAGCCCGGTAACGCGCACATCGTGCTGAACGTGGTCGAGGACGACGACGGCAACGAGCTGCAGATCCTGCGGGACAACATGCCGTTCGGCACCGTCGGCACGCAGGAGTTCGGCACCTACTTCATCGGGTACGCGAAGACGCCCGCGGTGACCGAGCTGATGCTGCGCCGGATGTTCATCGGCGTCCCCGAGGGCAACCACGACCGGCTGCTCGACTTCTCCACCGCGGTTACCGGCGGCCTGTTCTTCACGCCGCCGGCGGATTTCCTGGACGCGCTGCCGCCGACGCCGTGAGGATCACTCGCCGAACAGCGGAGCGGCGACCACGCTGGCCCAGCTGAAGTCCAACTGGTCGCCGAAGGTCGCCGGCACCTTGCCGAGGCTCTTGATGACGGTGGCCGTTCCGTTGGCGTGCCCAACGGCGTACAGGTACCCGGAGCCGGTGTCCTTGTCGATCCCGAGCAGCAGCGTTCCGTAGTTCCCGCAGCGCGCGGTGAGCAGTGTCTCGAAGCCCTGCCACGTGCTCGTCCGGACCGGTTTCACGACCGGCTTCATCGGCGAGCTGAGCGGGATGTGGATCGTGTAGAGCGCACCGCCCCGCGTCGTCGCGAGGAGCGTGTCGTACGTCGACGTACGACTGAGCAAGCTGACCGCCTTGACCGCGGAGAAGCCCGGGTACGAGCCGGCGGCGTGCCAGACGTTGGTGCCGTCGTTCTGCTGGGTGAGGTTCCAGCGGAACAGGACGCCGTCGTTGCGGAGGGCGTACATCCGGTGCCCGGAGGTCTCGAGCGACCACGACTGGGTGAGGGTCCGGAACGCGTCCCAACCGCTGCCGACCCGGGTCATGCTGCTGCTGACTACCTTGCCACCGGAGCCCTTCTCGACCCACTGATGCGCCTGGTACATGACGCCGCCGGACACGACGTGCCCGTCGTACGACATCTGGTCCGGATCCAGGTCGTCGTCCCACACCCAGTTGGTGCTGAGCGAGATCGCGCGGTCGCCGAACGGCTTCAGGGCCATCGTGTCGACCGGCTTCACGGTGATCGGCGAGGTCGCGTTGACGTACCTGTCGACGGTGTTCTTGGCGGCTGTCAGCCCGCCGGACTCGATGGAACAGGTGTTCGCAGCCTGCGCTGTTGCCTCCGCCGGCGCCGCGTGCGCTGCTGTGACCGCGGTCAGTACCGGGACCGCCAAGGCCAGCCCTGCCAGCAGTGTGAAATTACGTCGCATCTCAACTCCCCATTTGTGACCGATGTATTCAGCACGATGCACGCTAGCCAGCCAAAGTTGCGGTACGACGTCGGATTGTCGGCGGCTTGCGCGAGACTGGAAGCATGTTGCTCACCCAGGTGGTCGAGACCTCGGCCGCGCTGGCCGGGACGCGGTCGCGGCTGCAGAAGGCCGGATTCATCGCGGAGTTGCTCTCCGAGGCGACCGAT
>DASSDE010000244.1:0-3248 GCA_035697365.1 Kribbella sp.
TCGACCGATCTCCCCGGCGGCGTCTTCACCTGGATCCACGCCGACCTCGACGGCGGCCCCACCGGCCGAACCGCAGACCTGATCCTGGACAGCGAACCAGACCGCTTCTGGCACCTGGGCGCCCTGATCCTCACCTGAACCGCCGGTGGTCGGGTCCACCAGCCCCGACCACCGGCCTCCGCCCGCCAGCCACAGACCTCTCCCGCGGCTGGCGGGTCCTTTCGCAGCTGGCGGGTTTTTCGCGGCTGGCCTGCTGCAAACCACCCGCGGTGAAACAACCCGCCACCGAGCGGGTTCAGCCGGGTTGGTGGTGGGTCAGCGGGGTGGGGCTGTGGTTTCTCGGAAGATGATTTCTGTGGGGGCTGCGGGGAGTGGTTGGGGTTCGGGGTCGTTGCGGATGGCGGCGATCAGGCGGCGCATGCCGTGCCGGCCGGAGGTTTCGCGATCGACGCGAACGGTCGAGAGCGCCGGCGTACCGTACCGCGACAACGTCAGGTCGTCCCACCCGGTGACGCTCAGGTCCTCCGGCACGCGCCACCCGCGGTCGAACGCGGCCCGCAGCACCCCGGCCGCGATGTGATCGCTCGCCGCCACCACAGCGGTCACCGGAGTGTCATCAGGCAGCGACTGCACCGCCGCAGCACCCGTCTCCGGATGCCAAGCACCGTCGTACACACCGTGCGACCGCAACCCCAGCCGCTCACAAGCCTTCAGATAGCCGGACCGCCGGAGTTGCGCCGACCGCCAGTCCTGCGGCCCGGCAGCATGGAAGAACTCCCGATGTCCCAGCCCCGCCAGCCTCTCCACGAGCTCGACCATCGTCGCCTCATCCGCAGCGACCGCCTCCACCGCGCGAAGCCGATCGTCGAACTCATCGGTCTGTACGACGACGCCGTCGGTCTTCACCGTCAACGGCGTCACCGACAGCACCCCGTCGACCTGCCCACGCCCGAGGATGTCGTCCGCGAGCCGGCTCAGCGCCGCCGGATCCTCATGCACCCCGATCACGATCTCCACCTGGTACCCGAGCCGCTGCGCCTCGTCACACGCCGCCTCGACCGTCCGCTCCGGCCCGGTCCACCCCGGCAGAATGATCGCCACCACACCCGTACTCCGGGTCCGCATCGCCCGCGCCATCAGATTCGGCCGGTACCCCAACTCGTCGATCGCCGCCTTGATCCGCCCCGACGTCCCCACCCGAACAGTAGGATCCGCCCGCAAATACCGCGACACCGTCTGATGCGAAACCCCCGCCAGCGCAGCCACGTCATACATAGTCGGCCGCCGCTGCACGCTCATGTCTCCCACGATACTTGCCGTCCCCCCTCGATCCGCGTCGGCTGTCAGGTGCGGGGGCCGGCCTTGGGCCAGGTCATGGTGCCTGGGTTGCGGGCTTCTCGGCGGATGCGGCCTTCTATGACGAAGCGGCAGGTCTTTTCTTTTACTCGGGCTCCTAGGCGGCCTGAGATGTAGAGGTTGACGGCTGTGTCGTCCTTGCGGGCGAGTTGGCGGATGCCGGCGTCGCGGCCGAGGCTTACGCAGGCTCCGCTGAATCTCAGCTCGAGGGGAGCCGGTTCGGTGCCGGCGATCCGGCTCAGTACGGTGTCGGCGGCCTGCGCGCCGAGTGGGCCGGCCGCATACGTACTCATCCGGAGCGGCCTGCCCGACGGTGCGACCGCGTCGCCGGCGGCCACGATCCGCTCGTCGTCGACCGAGGTCAGCGTCTCGTCGGTGATCAGGCGCCCGACCGCATCCGTCTGCAGGCCGCTCGCTGCTGCCAGCTTCGGTACGCCGAATCCGGTGGTCCAGATCGTCAGCGCGCTCGGGCGGACCGTCTCGCCGTCCAGGACGATGGCGTCCGCACGAACCTTCGTCACGGTCCGGTGTTCGAGTACGGCGACGTCATGATCGGCCAGCCATTTCGCGACGTACCGACGTCCTTTCGTACTGAGCGTCGGCGCCAGCGAGCTGCTGCACACGAGCGTCACGGCGCGCCCGCCTTCCGCCAGCTCGGCAGCAGTTTCGATGCCGGTGAAGCCACCGCCGACCACGGTGACGGGAGCATCCATCGGCAGCTCGTCCAACTGCCCGCGTAGCCGTTCCGCGGACTCGTACTCCGCGATGCCGTACGCGAACTCGTCCACCGGAGTCGCACCCGTACTGCCGACCGCGTAGATGACGTAGTCGTAGTCCAGCGCCGCCCCCGACGCCAGCTCCACGGTTCGGGCGCCGGTGTCGATGCGAGTGACACTGTCGACAACCAGCTCGATCCCGTCGCCGAGCAGCGTGCCGTAGTCGATCGTGACGTCACCGGTCCTCGCGACGAGCTGATGCAGCCGGATCCGCTCGACGAACTTCGGCCGCGGGTTGACCAGCGTGACGTCGAGATCGGCGCGCATCCGCAAACGGTTCGCCGCGAGCGTGCCCGCGTATCCGCCACCGATGACGACGACCTTCAGTTGTTCGGACATCATGACTTCCCTTCGCTCACCTTGGTGTCTCAGAGGTCCGACCAGGCAGGGCACCAGAACGTCAGGCGACGTCACATTCCACCGAGCTGCGGTGTCGGACATCTGACGGGTGACGAAGGGAAGACCATGCAGCTCCTCATCAGCGAGCAACGACAGCTCATCAACGTCGCGTACCGGCTGCTCGGCTCGGTGGCCGACGCCGAGGACGTGGTTCAGGAGACGTACGCCCGTTGGTTCGCGCTGACGCCCGCCGAGGCGGAGGCGATCGACAACCCGGCAGCGTGGCTCACGAAAGTTGCCAGCCGCATCTGTCTGACCCAGTTGACGTCTGCCCGGGTACGGCGGGAGCGGTACGTGGGCGAGTGGATTCCCGAGCCGGTCCCCGACCCGTCGGAGTGGAGCATCGCTGATCCGGCGGATCTCATCACGCTCGACGAGTCGGTCGGCATGGCGTTCCTGGTCGTCCTCGAGTCGATGACGCCGGCCGAACGCGTCGCGTTCGTCCTGCACGACGTCTTCCGCTACCCCTTCGCCGACGTCGCCGAGATCGTCGGCCGCACACCGGCGGCATGCCGGAAACTGGCCTCCTCGGCCCGCAGCCGCGTCCGCACCGCGCGGGCACCGGCGACCCCGGTGGCGAAGCAGGCCGACGTGGTCCGGGACTTCAGGCAGGCCTGGGAAGCCAAGGACATCGACGCCCTGATCGGCCTGCTCGACCCCGATGCCACGGCGACCGGCGACGGCGGCGGACTGGTCAGCGCCGTACTGCACCCGGTC
>DASSDE010000245.1:0-6012 GCA_035697365.1 Kribbella sp.
GCAGCCGCTGCTCTGGACTCCCGCGAGTTCGTGCTGCCGGACGACATCCAGGAGCTCGCAGTACCGGTGCTCGCACACCGGGTGCTCCCAGCGGCCGAAGCGCATCTCGGTGGGCGCGGCGCGACCGACATCATCTCCGGGTTGGTGGCCAGCGTGCCGCTCCCCCGTACTCGTCGGGACTGAGACATGCGGCAGGCACTGCGCGGACTCACGACCAGGGGGCGGGCGTTCGTCGCAGCTGGGATCACCGCATCGCT
The DNA here is from genome assembly GCA_035697365.1 of Kribbella sp. Classification (GTDB taxonomy): domain Bacteria; phylum Actinomycetota; class Actinomycetes; order Propionibacteriales; family Kribbellaceae; genus Kribbella. Next base: position 258 of record DASSDE010000245.1, read on the forward strand.
CTGCGCGCTCCTGCTCGGTCAGAAGGACCTGCTGCGCGTCGGCATCCTGCTGGCCGCCCTGCCGGTGGTCGCGGCGCTGGTCGTCGGCCGGACGCGGCTGCGCCTGCAGGTGCGTCGCAGTCTCGCCCCGGACCAGGTGCCGGTCGGAACGCAGGCGACCGTCGAGCTGACGCTCAGCAACCAGGGCCGGATGCCCGCCGGGCTGCTGCTGCTCGAGGACCGCATTCCTTATGTACTGGGGCATCGGCCGCGGTTCGTCGTCGACCGGGTCAGCCCGAACTGGCGCCGTACCGTCACCTATCCGGTCAAGTCCGACGTGCGTGGGCTGTTCCAGGTCGGGCCGTTGATGCTGACGGTTGCCGACCCGTTCGGGCTGGTGGAGACCAGCCGGACGTTCACGCGCAGCCAGCACCTGCTGGTCACGCCGCGGGTCTTCCGGCTTCCGGAGGTACGACTGGGTGCCGATCGGGCCGGCTCCGGCGAGAACCGGCCGCGGGCGATCGCGGCCGCCGGTGAGGAGGACGCGACGGTCCGCGAGTACCGCGACGGCGACGACCTGCGCCGGGTGCACTGGCGGTCGACGGCGCGCCGCGGCGAGCTCATGGTCCGGCGCGAAGAGCAGCCGTGGCAGAGCCGGTGCTCGCTGTTCCTGGATGCGCGGACGATCTCGCACCATGGCCACGGTCCGTCGTCGAGTCTGGAGTGGGCGGTCAGCGCGGCCGCGTCGATCGGCATCGACCGGATCCGCCGCGGGTACGTCACCACGCTGCTCGGTGGCCCGACCACCCTGTCGGCGATCACCCACCGGACGTCCGCTGCGGTGCACCAGCCGCTGTCGCAACAGCAGTTGCTGACCGAGTGCGCGACGGTCGAGGAGCACAAGTACGCCGAGGTCGGCCCGCTGCTCACCGTCGATCGGCACGCGCAGGAGCCGAGCCTGGTGATCGCGATCCTGGGCGCCTGCAGTACCGATGACGTCATCGCCCTGAACCGGTGGCGGACCAGCCAGGCGACCGGTGTCGCCGTGCTGCTGGACGCGGCCAGCTGGGCGGTCGGCGCCGAGTCGACCGAGAAGGCGGCGCGCCTGACCGCCGCCACGGACGCCACCGAGAACGAGCTGCGCCGCAACGGCTGGCGAGTAGCCAGAGCCAGCCGCGGCGACCACCTCCCCACAGTCTGGTCCAGCCTAGGACTAAGAAGCGGAAGAATCGCATGACCGTGCAGATGCCACGCCTCCGGCGCGGCGAGCCATCGGGCTGTGGCTCCCGCCCTTCCCTCGTCGCTGCGCTCCTCAGTCCAGGGCGGGAGGCCCGATGACCGGTCACGCCAGAATCTCGATAGCTGCTTGGGGTGCGACTGCGCTTGGGTCGCTCGTGCTGACTCCGGTGTTCTCGGGGCCGTTCCTTTTCATCAGCGCGTTCCTGTGTGCGCTGATCACCGGCGTCGGCGTCGGCCTGCAGAACCTGCGCATCCCAAGAGTCGTCGTACCGATCGTCCAACTGCTCGTACTGATCGAGCTGCTGTCGCTGTTCTTCCTGCACGGCACGATGAAGTTCGGGCTGATCCCGTGGAAGGCGACGGCGATCGAGTTCAACTCGCAGATGGTCGACGCGATGGACTCCATCAACCGGTTCAGCGCACCGCTCCCGCAGGATCCGCATCTGACGCTGTTCGCGGTGTCGGTGATCTCGGCGACCGGCTTCCTGATCCACGTCATCGCCGTCCAGCTACGGCAGGCGGCGTGGTCCGGCCTGCTGCTGCTGATCATGTACACGGTGCCGGCCGCGACCGTGCACGGCGGCCTGCCGTGGCTGCTCTTCATCCCGCCGGCGATCGGGTACATCGTCCTGCTGTCCGCGGAGGGCCGCAGCCGGCTCAGCCGCTGGGGCCGCCGGATCTCGGGGGTCTCGCATCTCGACGCCGCCGAGCCCGTCGAGGCGTCGGCGCTCGGCCAGGCCGGCCGCCGGATCGGGCTCACCGTGGTCGCCATCGCCGCACTGCTGCCCGCCCTGCTGCCGACCCTGCCGGAAGGCGTCATCGGCAACGGTCTGGCCGGCGGCACCAGCGGTACCGGGCTCGGGGCGTCGATCTCGTCGACCAACCCGATGCTCGACATGGGCCGCAACCTGAAGCGCGGCGACAATGTCGTCGCGCTCACCTACAAGGGCGGCCCGGCCGGCGGCACGTACCTGCGGCTGACCGCGCTCGACCGGTTCGACGGCAACACCTGGCAGATCGGCCCGCGGCCCGAGGAAACCAAGATCGACGGCAACCTCGCCGCCCCTCCCGGCTACACCGGCGACCCGGCGAAGCTCCCGCAGACCTCGATGGAGATCAACGTCACCCGCGACCTGCGCTCCCAGCTCGTCCCGGTCCCGTACCCGCTGCGCTCGATCTCGCTCAAGCGCGACTGGAAGTACGACCCGGGCGCCCTCGACGTGATGTCCAGCAACGGTGGGATCGTCGCCGGCAAGAAGTACAAGCTGACCGCGTACGACCTGAAGCCGACGCCGGAGCAGTTGCACGACTCGATCACCACCGGCGCCCCGGACCAGTACACGCTGAACGTGCCGGAGAAGACCCCCGACGTCATCCGCCGACTCGCGAACGACATCACCGCAGGGGCCGAGGGCAACAAGTTCGAGGCCGCGGTGGAGATCCAGGACTGGTTCCGCAACGGCCAGTTCACCTACAGCACGCAGAACGTCAAGGGCAGCGGGATGGCCGCGCTCGAGGACTTCCTGACCACGAACAAGGAAGGCTACTGCGAGCAGTTCGCGACCGGGATGGCGCTGATGGCGCGGATCCTCGGGATCCCGGCCCGGGTCGGGATCGGGTTCCTGCCGGGGACGTCCGGCAAGGACGGCGAGTACACGGTCCGGATGCACGACATGCACGCCTGGCCGGAGCTGTACTTCCAGGGCGTCGGCTGGGTCCGGTTCGAGCCGACCCCGTCCGCGCGGGTCGCGACCACGCCGGGCTGGACGGTGCCCGCGAACGAGACCCCGACCGTCCCGACGACCGCGCCGACCAACGGACCGGCGACGCCGGGCGGCAAGGAGTCCCCGTCGGTCGACAAGCCGCAGCACGACCCGAGCCTGACGGACCAGGGCGGCGCCGCGGTCGTTGGCACCGGCAACTGGTTCTCCAACGGCGGCGGCCAGGCGCTCGCGGCCGGGGCAGGCGTCGTCCTGCTGCTGTGCATCCCCTGGCTGATCCGGGCGCTGACCCGGCGGCGACGGTTCCTGCGACCACCGGGGCGCGCCGGCGCCGAGGGCCTGTGGGCCGAGATCCGGGACACGGCCCGGGATCTGGGCCTCGACTGGTCCGACATCTCGACGCCGCGCCAGGCCGGTCAGTGGCTGGTGTCGAAGGTCCCTGACGAGGTGCACCCGGCCGCACGCCGACTGGCCCGCGGGATCGAGGCACTCCGGTACGCCGGCGACGCGAACCTTGAGCTTGACCTGCGCGCCGACGCGTCCGACGTCCAGAAGGCGCTCTGGTCGCAGGCACCAGCGAGGCGGCGCTGGCGGGCGCGACTGCTGCCACCGTCCTGGCGTTGGTACCTGAGCCGCGGCACCACCGAGGCGTCCGACCTGCTGGACGAGTTCGACCTGCTGCTCGCGAAGCTCCGCTCGCTGGTGCTGCCGAAGGGCGCTCGGGTTACAACGGGATCTGATAGAGGATGAAGCCGCGGTTCTCAGCGACCTGATCGTAGAGGCGCCGGGCGGTCGCGTTGGACTCGTGCGTCGACCAGTACACCCGCCCGCACCTACGGTCGCGCGCCCACTCGGTGACCGCCTCGATGAGCGCCCGCGCGACACCACGTCCACGGGCGACCGGTGCGGTGAACAGATCCTGCAGGTAGCACGAGTCCGCTGCCGTCGTACTCGCATGCGTCAGAAAGTGCACGATCCCGACCAGTTCCCCGTCGACGTGCGCACCAAGAGCATGGACCTCCTGGTCGCGCCCGAACCTGTCCCAGGCGTGGTCGAAGAACTCGGCCGGCATCGTCCGGCCGTAGAACTCGTTGTACCCGGCGAACAGCGTCTGCCACGAGTCGCGGTCAGCGGGTTCCAGACGTCCGATGGTGAGCATGGGTGAACGGTGCCACACGACCGGCGTGGGTGGCTGGAAAAGAGACCACACCCGTGCCGGGGGCACGGGTGTGGTCGAGGACTGGGGTTGCTCAGGCCGTCGGCGCGGAGACCGTCAGAGGTCTTCCTCGCGGCGGCGGCGCCAGCGGTCTTCCATGCGCTCCATGAAGCTGCCGGACGAGTCGTGCTTGGTCCGGTGCCGTTTCGTCGGCGGAGGCGGCGGGATGTCGTCGGCCTCCCCCGCATTGCTGATCCGCTTCATACTCAGCGCGGCGATGTACAGACACGCCACCATCATCACGAAGCCGATGACTCCGATGATGGTGTTGGGAATGATCGCACCGGTCATCAGCACCGCGATGCCCAGCACAAATCCAACGCCGGCGAGCACTGCCCGTCGCCTGTAGTACAAGCGCACATTGGTCCCACGCATGGCGGAAACGAACTTCGGGTCTTCCGCAGCAAGGGCACGTTCGAGCTGCTCGAACTGGCGCTGCTCTTCTTCCGAGAGGGGCACCGTCGATCCCTCCATGATGAGCGCGATCTCGATAGGCCGCCTCCAGTCTAGGCCGCGCCCGCGTCACACGAAACCCTGACCGGCTGTCCAGCGCGTCACGGTCCCGCAACTGCCCCGGCGATCGACGTCCCAAACCGGCGTCGTACGGCGTGTCGCTCACACCCAGTTCGCAACAACCCGCACGCCACGGCGCCGGCAGTAGCCCGCCCGTCACCCTCCGTCGCAACCAGCCCGGTCTGCTTCAACGGGTGGCGAGGATGTGAAGTTGGGTCGCGAGGGCACGGAACGCCGGGTGCTGGCTGGCGGCGCGCTCGAGCTCGGCGAGCGAGTCGGCGGCACCAGGCTCGGAGTCGACGAACGCGGACGGCACCAGATCGGCGAACGTCCGGACGCCGTGCACCGTGTGCACCATGAACCCGGAGTCGGCCAACTGCGCCACGATCCCGGCCTCGTCGAACCGCCGCGGCATCGGATCGGTCGCGCCCCAGCGCCCGTCCGGATCCTGCAGCGCGATCCGCGCCTCGGCCAGATGCCCGGCCAGCGCCCGCGCCAGGACGACCGCGTTGCGCTGGGCAACGAGCAGACTCAGTACGCCGCCCTCCCGCAGAACCGACGCCATCGCCTGCAGTGCCTGCACCGGGTCGTCGACGACCTCGAGAACGCCATGGCACAGTACGGCGTCCGCACTCGACTCCCCCGCCAGCCCGGGAAGCTCCGCGGCGTCACCCTGAACACCACGGACCAGCTCGCTCACGCCTTCGTCGCGGGCCCGGCGTTCGAGCGAGGCAAGCGCATCCGGACTCGGGTCGACCACCGTCACCCGGTGCCCCTCGACCGCCAGCGGCACCGCGAACCCACCGGTCCCACCGCCGAGGTCGACGATGTCCAGCCCGGCGCCCGGATCGGTCCGCTCACGCCCTGCCAACGCAACGCGCAACGCCTCGCCTACCAACGCCGTCCGCACACCACGCCGCCGCCGCTCCACCATCAACCCTCCAGACACTTCCCCCAACCCCACCGCGCCACACCCTACTTCCACCCACCCCCTCCCCCACTCCTCGACGTCGAGTCGTGGGAAATGGCCGGCGAAATGAGCCTCGATCCACGACTCGGCGAGGTGGGCATCACCACTTGCCACGAC
>DASSDE010000246.1:0-2252 GCA_035697365.1 Kribbella sp.
ACGGCAACCAGTCGGTCTGGTTCTTCGACGACACGATCCTGAAGGACCCGGACGGGTTCCTGACCAGTACCGCCGCGACCACGAGCGACCTGGACGCGAGCGACAACATCACGATGACCGCGGCGAACCCGTTCGACGAGCGTTCGACCGGCGTGCCGCCCGAGTTCGTCCCGTTCTCCGCCGCCGAGACCGCCTTCCAGACCGAGCACGCGTCGGCAGACTGCACCAACTCCACCGACGAGTACTGCGGGACCGTGTTCGCGCACTGGCCCGGTCCGGCCGTTGTTGACCAGGCGCGGCACCGGATCCTCGTGTCGTACGGGAAGTTGTGCCGCGGTGGCCGCGTGGGCACCCCGTGCGAGTCCGGCTTCGTCGGTCAGGCGCAAGGCACCGGCCTGGTCTCCGTCGACATGAACAGCAAGACAGTCACGCGGTTGACCGCCACCAACCGGCCTGCTGACATCCCCAGCCCCGAGGGAACGGACAACACGCTGTTCTTCCCGGTCGGCCAGGACTGGACCGGCCAGGCGATGGTGCTGGTCGGGAACACGTTGTACGGCTACGGCAAGTGCACCCTGGACGGTTGCGCGGTCGCGAAGGTCCCGGTCGCGCACGTCACGGACATCTCCCAGTGGCGCTTCTATGCCGGTGCTAACGGCAACGGTACGCCGCAGTGGTCGACAGATCCCACCAAGGCCGTCCAGGTCAAGGCCAACGGCGCCGCAGGATCGACCGTCTACTGGGACAGCGCGTTCGGCGCCTACGTCAACACCTACATGCAGTTCCTGGCCCAGGACGTGATGTACCAGACGGCGCCCAACCCGTGGGGGCCGTGGAGTACGCCGGCCAAGCTCTTCACCGCTGCCAAGACCAGCGGGACCGAGTACGCCGCGTTCGCGCACCCGGAGTACACCAGCGCCGACGGGCTGACGAAGTACTACACCTACTACACGTCGTCGACCGGCGCGCAGATGCTCGTCAAGGTCCGCTTCGCGAAGGGCTCGTGATGCACCAGCATCCACAACGCACCATCGATCGGGCGCGCCGGATGCTCGACGAGCGGGTTCGTCCCGCCGTCGAGCGCCGGACGGCGCCACTGCAGGTCGCCGTCCGCCGGCTGCCCGGTGAGCCCGAGCCGTTCGACCAGGCAACGGCCGGACCGTTCGAGCCGTTCACGCAGGGTTCCACCTGGGGCGAGGCCTGGACGACCGCATGGTTCCGGCTGGAGGGCGAGGTCCCCGCCGAGTGGGCCGGCGCGGAGGCCGCGGTCGTCGTCGACCTCGGCTTCGAGGGTGGCCCCGGATTCCAGTCCGAGGGCCTGGTCCACCGCGCGGACGGCAGCATCATCAAGGGCGTCCACCCGCGGAGTCAGTACGTCCGCCTCGATCCCGGGACGTCGACGGTCGAGCTGTACGTCGAGGGCGCGGCGAACCCGGACATCGCCGCGCGCGCGTTCCGGCCGACCCATCTCGGTGACGGACTCGATGTGGACGGCGAACCGCACTACCGCTTCCGCCGGGCCGAGCTCGTCGAGCTGGATCGCGAGGCCGGAGCGCTGGCGGTCGATCTCGACGTACTGATCGGCTGGGCGGTCGAGCTGGCCGCCGACGATCCACGCCGGTCGAAGATCCTCCGCGCGCTCGATCGGGCCTGCGACGAGATCGCCCCGGAGCGGATCCACGAGTGTGTCGAGGCCGCGCGGGCCGAGCTCGCGACGGTCCTGACGCAGCCGGCCGCCGCGAGTACGCATCGGGTCGCGGCCGTCGGGCACGCGCACATCGACTCGGCCTGGCTGTGGCCGATGCGCGAGACCGTACGCAAGTGCACGCGGACGTTCGCGAACGTGCTCGCGCTGATGGACGAGTACCCGGAACTGCGGTTCGCCTGTTCGCAGGCGCAGCAGTACGCATGGATCGAGGAGCACCAGCCGAAGCTGTTCGCGCGGATCACCGACGCGGTCGCCACCGGCCGGTTCGTGCCGGCCGGCGGGATGTGGGTCGAATCGGACACGAACATGCCTGGCGGCGAGGCGCTTGTCCGGCAGTTCGTGCACGGCAAGCGGTACTTCGCGGAACGGTTCGGTGTCGAGCCGCGCGAGGTCTGGCTGCCGGACTCGTTCGGGTACTCGGCCGCGTTGCCGCAGATCGCCGCGCTGGCAGGGTTCCGGTGGTTCCTGACCCAGAAGCTCGCCTGGCATCCGACGAACCCGTTCCCGCACCACACGTTCTGGTGGGAGGGGATCGACGGCACCC
>DASSDE010000247.1:0-3406 GCA_035697365.1 Kribbella sp.
GGGCCAGCGGCGGCGATGGGCCTCGACGGCGTACCCGAGGCCGTCCCGTTGCAGGAACTGACTGGCCAGCGCAAGCGTGTACAGGTCGTCGATGCGATGACCGAACGCGGCCTGGACCAGCGACTCGTTGTTCCACCACCGGCCAAGGTGGTCCCAGACCGGGCGGCCGCGGGTCGACAGCCGGCGGTCCGGCTCGGGGACGACGCGGGACACCGTGCGCGGCATCGTCATGCCCTCGACCCCGAACTCGCTGAGCAGGTGGGCCGTCCCGGCGTCGTACAAGCTGTACTGGTTTGTCAGGCCCTGATGCTCCCAGGGTCCGTGCGCATCATGCTGATCGTGCGGTGCCTGGTGGATCAGGTCGAGACGGTTGAGGAACGCGGGTCCGCTCGGCGACGTCGGCAGCCACAGGCGCTCCGGATCGAGCCGGCGTACGACGTCCCGCAACGCCGCGAGCACCGGCGAACCAGCGCCCGTTCCACCGGCCGGTGTCTCAGCCAGCGGCTCGCCGTCGCCGGCCTGCAGCTCGTTGCCTCCACCCCAGATTGCCAGCGAAGGATGATGCCGGAGGCGAGGCACGATCTGCTCCGCCTGCAAGCGCATCGCGGCCACGAACTCCTCGTCGTCGTTAGGTGTCGACGAGATTCCCGAGCTGGACTGCGAGAACTCCTGCCACACCAGCAACCCGCGACGATCGCAGGCCGCGTAGAACTCCGGCGTCTCGATCAACCCGCCGCCCCAGACCCGCAACAGGTTCACCCCGGCGTCGACCGCGAGGTCGAGCAGGTGCTCGAGTCGCTCAGGCCGGGGCACGCCGTAGCTGAGGTCGAGCGGCACCCAGTTCCAGCCTTTGCCGAAGATCCGCCGTCCGTTCACCTCGATTCCGTACGGCCTGGCGTCATCGGGAGCGCCGTCCGCCCGGAAGAAACGCAGCGTCCGGAACCCGATCTCGAACTCCCGCCGGTCACTCACCTCGCCGCCGGACCAGGCGGTGGCCGTCAGGTGGTACAGATACGGTGCCCCGCAGCCGTTCGGCCACCACAGGTGTGGATCGCGCACGTGAACGGCGCGGTCGCCCGTCGCCACCACCTGGCCGTCGGCATCGGTCAGGATGAGCTCGACGCCGTCGTTGCCTGAGGCATCTACCATGACGCGGTCGGCGCCCACAGCGATGCTCGTGATGCGCGCCGGCCCGATCAGCTCGACGGACACCGGCTGCCAGATGCCCTGATGGACGAGTCGCGGGCAGAAATCCCAGCCGTACGTCATCCGGGACTTGTGGACCCGCACGCGGCTGGTTTCTCCAACCTGTGGCTCGCTCGCGGGAGCGGACTCCACGACGATCACCAGTACGTGATCCGGCGACGCCCGCAGCAGCTCGGTCACCTCGAAACGGGTCGCAACGAACATGCCGTCCACCCGTCCCAGCTCCTGACCGTCCAGGTAGACGACGGCGCTGTGATCGACGCCGTCCAAGCACAGGAACGCCTGCCGGCCGGGCGCCGGCGGCTGCAGCCGGAATTCGTGCCGGTACGCCCAACAGCGATCCGCCACCCACTCGATGGCCCGCGTGTTCAGACCGGCGTACGGATCCGGTACGACGTTCGCGCGCCACAGATCATCGACGACACTGCCCGGCACGCGGGCCGGCAACCAGGCATCCGGCTCGCGGAGCGGACCCCAGACGCGATGGTGCTGCCACTCGTCACCGAGAAAGCCCCGGACGCGCCACGGCTCCCGGTCGAGACGGATCCGCACGTCAGGAACCAACTCCCGGCTCCGCAGCGATGGAGGCCGATCCCCCGAGCGGCGGTGGTTTCGCTGGATCCCATTCCAGGAGATCGACCTCGGTCGGGGTCGCGTCGGCAGCCGTGGGCAAGCTCAGTGTCTTGATCTCGTACGGTTCGAAGGTCGTCTCGACCGATCGGTCCAGGAACGGCAGGTCGATGACCACCTCGGCGGCCTTGCCCGCGGTCTCATAGGCCCGGACGATGGTCGTGCCGTCGTTCTCCTCGGCACGTTTCAGTACCGAGACGACGACCTGGTCGCTGCCGCTCACCGTCAGGTACGACAGGGACTGCGGCAGCGGACCGGCGTGGAAGCACTCGATCAGCGGTGTCACCCGCTGGTTGAGCTCGGCCGCGCGACGAACCACGGCCGCCGCCCGCCAGTCGCCCGCGTGCGGCAGGAGCCGGTACGTGAACCGCTGGATGCCCTGATCGACGTACTCGTACACGCCGTCCTCGTCGAGCTGATGCGGATCGTGCCAGGCGTAGACAGGGGAGCGCACCGCGGTCATCGCCAGCACGGACCGCCCCTGAGCCGTACCGTCCACGGCGAACGAGTACTTCCCGTCGTTCAGCACGGCGACGCCACCGTTCGACCCGGAGACGTCCACCCAGGCGTGCGACGGCACCTCCTCGCGGTTCTGCTCGCGGACCAGGCACCCGTACGGGATCTCGTGGGTCGCTTCCGCGGCGTGCAGCGCGAACGGGAAACACAGCTTCAGCGCCTTGAGCCGCTCACGCCAGTCCACGGTGACTCGTACCTCGACGGCATCCGATTCCGCGTCCAGCACGAACTCCTCGACCAGCCGCGAGTCGCCGTACTCCGACTCCACCCGGATCAGCTGCCGCACCGGACCGTCCGCGAGCCTCCGCACGCGTCGCACCGCGAACGCATCGACGGTCTTCCACAGCGAGCGCACACCATGACTCCAGGTGTCGGTGTCGTCGTCGATCACCTGCGCGTGCTGGACGCCGGATGCAAGCAGGTTGGGCCCGTCCGCGGTCGCCAGAGACCGGAGCCAACCGGTCGCCGGATCGACCTCAGCGTGCACCAAGCCGTTGTCGAGCACCAGCCGCGCGTCGGCCGGCTCACCGAGGTGGTACGACGCTTGGCCTGGACGCATGGTGAACAGCTGGTACCCCAAGGCCGGCACGGTCGCCGTGAAAGCGATCCGCCGTCGGCCGTTCGCGGTCGCGGCTGATCGGACCTCCTGGACGTCGAGCACGCGGCCGTCGAGGCCTTCGCGGAGCTCGATCGCTCCCCGCAGCGGCGACGGGTAGCCGAGCTCGAGCTCCACCGTGGAGGTCACCGGCCAGGCGTGCGGGTTGAAGACCGTGACCGGCACCATCGACGACTCCGCGGGGATGTCGATCTGCCGTGCGATCGACTGGATCGAACGGTTCGCCAGCCGGGCCGCGATCGCCTTCGCCTCACCCAGCTGGTCGCGCGCGTCGTCGTACGCCGGCTCGATCGCCGTCCCGGCCGCGATGTCATGGAACTGGTTGAACAGCACCTGCTTCCAGGCATGCCCCAGCTCCGCGGTGGCGTCGGGTGTGCCGCTCACCGTCGCGGCGATCGTGGTCCATTTCTCGGCCGCGAGCAGGGCCTGCTCGGCCAG
>DASSDE010000248.1:0-3081 GCA_035697365.1 Kribbella sp.
GACGAACGGCGGATGTCCCGCGTCCGCGGTCGTGACATCGCGATGGTCTTCCAGGAGCCGATGACCGCGCTCAACCCGACCATGCGGATCGGTGACCAGATCGCCGAGAGCATGCTGATCCACAAGACGCACACCAAACCAGCGGCCCGGACCGCGGCGGCCTCGATGCTCGAACGGGTACAGCTGCCGCCGGAGACCCTGCGGGCGTATCCGCACCAGCTGTCTGGTGGCATGAGGCAACGAGTAGTCCTGGCCCTTGCCCTGGCCAACGACCCGGCGTTGCTGATCTGCGACGAGCCGACCACCGCGCTCGACGTCACGGTGCAGGCGCTCGTCCTCGACCTGATCGTGCGTGGCGTCCTCGACCGTTCGTCGGCGCTGCTCTTCATCACTCACGACCTCGCCGTCGTCGCCACGGTCTGCGAACGCGTGCTCGTCATGTACGGCGGACGCGTCGTGGAGGCGGGTCCTGTCGCCGAGGTGTTCACGCGCCCCCGGCACCGATACACCGAGGGTCTGCTCGCGGCCTCGGACCTGGATACGGCCGACCGCCGGCTCACCACGATCCCGGGCAATGTGCCGCCGGCCGGCAAGTTCCCGTCCGGCTGCGTCTTCCGCACCCGCTGCGCGCACGCAACCGCCCTGTGCGAGGAGACACCTGTGTGGACCGGGGCGGAGACCGATGGCTTCGCGTGCCATCACCCCGCCCAGGCGGCAGTTGGCCGGCACCCGGGAGGCACCGATGCCTGAGCACATCCCGACGACACACGAGCCGGAAACCCCGACAGCTGTTCAAGTAGTGGACCTGGTACGCGACTACGCGCGTCCGCGGACGTCACTGGTCAGACCAGCGCCGCCGGTGCACGCGCTGCGCGGCGTGAGCCTGGAGGTCAAGCAGGGCGAGCGATTCGGCATCGTCGGTGAGTCCGGCTGCGGCAAGTCCACGCTGCTGCGCCTCATCGCCGCCCTGGACCGCGCCACCTCGGGTCAGGTGATTGTCGAAGGCACCGACATCACCCACCTCCCGGAGCGCCGCCTGCGTTCCCTCCGCGAGAACCTGCAGTTGGTCTTCCAGGACCCGATGAGCTCCCTCGACCCGCGAATGCGGGTCCGCGACATCATCGCCGAACCCCTGGTAGTACAAGGGCATCCGGCCTCGGGCGAGCGCGTCCGCGAACTCCTCGAAGCCGTCGGCCTGTCCGCGGACGCCGGCAACCGCTACCCGCACCAGTTCTCCGGAGGACAGCGCCAGCGCATCTCGATCGCCCGCGCGCTCGCCCCCCGCCCGCGGATCCTGATCGCGGACGAACCGGTCAGCGCCCTCGACGTGTCCGTCCGCGCACAAGTCCTGAACCTGATCACCGACCTCGTCGACGAACTCGATCTCACCCTCGTGTTCGTCTCGCACGACCTGTCCGTGGTCAAGCACGTCTGCGACCGCGTCGCCGTGATGCACGCGGGCCAGATCGTCGAGACCGGGTACACCGGCGACGTGTACGCCGCCCCGCAGCACCCGTACACGCAGCGACTGGTCTCGGCGATCCCGACCCTGCAACGCGCGCTGTCCGGCGCGACCACCTCCGACCTACTCGCGAACGGAGAACCCGCTTGACGTCCTCCCTGGCCCGAAGGCAAGGGATTCCAACTAAGCAACCCTTGGAGGTGCGTGTTGAGGTTCACGCTTCCCGGAGACCAGTACTGCGGTCTCTCCGCGTGCGTTCACGGCCCGTCCGGCCGCGGTGCTGCGTGCGATGTTGACGGCCGCGTTCACGTCGGCGTTGGCCTCGTACCGGCAGGCGACGCATCGGAAGACCGCTTGGTTCTCACGGTTCTCCGATGCGATGTGCCCGCAGGCGCTGCAGGTCTGCGATGTGTACGCGGGATGGACTTTCTCGACTCGGCCAGGCGCCTTGTGCTCCAGGCGCTCGACGAGCTTGCCCCAGCCCTGAGCGAGGATTGCCCGGTTGAGTCCCGCTTTCTGTCGCACGTTGCGGCCAGGCGCCTTGCCTGTGCGTCGCGCCGACTTGGTCAGGTTGCGGATTCGCAGGTCTTCGACACCAATCACGTCGAACCGTCGGGCGAGGTCGGTGCTGGTGTATTCGATCCAGTTCTTCCGCCGATCGGTCTCCCGAGCCTTGACTCGTGCGATCGCAGCCCGGATCTTCCCGCGCCGGTTACTGCCCGGCTTGGCTCTGGCCAGCTTGCGTTGAAGATTCTTGATTCGCCGCTGCTCTTGCGCCGAGAGGCCCGGGCAGGACAGCAGCTCCCCGGTCGACAAGGCCGCGGACACAGTCACTCCACGATCCACACCCGCCACCGCACCGTTTCGGGGTGCCGGAATGGGCTCAGGGATGACTGCGAACGCGACGTGCCAACGCCCGGCCCGATCACGCGTGACGCGGTACGATTTCGCCTCCGGCAGCTTCCGGGTCAACCGGAATTTCACCCAGCCGACCTTCGGGACCAGCACCCGACCCCATTTGCGGTTCAGTCTCTCCATTCGCTGTGCTTGCGGACCGACGATCCGGAAGCCCTCATGCACACCTTCGCGGCGCCACGTCGGGCGGCCGTGGGTGCCCGCGAAGAAGCTGTGCCACGCCTGGTCGAGGTCGCGCAACGCCTGCTGCTGCACGGTCTGCGACCCATTCCTCAGCCAGTGCTCGGCCGCGCGGGCTTCGGTGAGTTGCGCCGATTGCGCTGCGTAGCCAGGGGTGCCGGGCCGGTCAGGCCGCCACATCAAGCGTTGCTCCAAACCCAAGTTCCACACATACCGCGCATGCCTGCAGTGCTCCACCAGCCCAGGAAGCTGGGTCGGGGTGGGTACGAGGCGATATCGGGACACGACACACATCCGATCAGATGGCATCGACAGTTTTCCTGCGAAGGGAGGGAGTTGCGGCACCGCCCCATCCGAGGGATGCGAGCCCCGCAACGAGTTCTATGAAGTTCCCAGCCGGCCTGCCGATCGGCGAGTCGTGGATCGAGGCACCCGCCACGGCACCGGTGATCTTCCCGTACGACGGTACGCCGGTCGCCGACGCACCGGTCGGCGATGTCGCGATCGCTGAAGCGGCCCTCGAC
>DASSDE010000249.1:0-7435 GCA_035697365.1 Kribbella sp.
GGGGGGGAAGGTGCCGGCCGGGTTCTCTACGAGACCGGCCGGCAGGGTTGACGTGCTACTCGGGGGTGGGGCGGAACTGTTCGCCTCGGGATTCTCGGAAGGCTTGCCAGTTGGTGGCGGGGAGTTCTGGGGCGGGGGGTAGGAGTTGGCGGATGGTGGTGGCGCCGGGGGACCAGGCGGCGTCGGGGAGTTTGCCCATGACGTCGGTGTAGACGGAGCGGATGACCTCGGCCTGCGCGGACCAGGAGAAGCGGTGCTGCAGGGCGGGGTCGTCCGCGATCCGCTTGGCGATCCGGTCGCGGTCGGCGAGGACTGCCATGACTGCTTGGACGAGGCCGTCCACGTCGCCGGCGGGATAGACCGCGCCGAGGTCGAGCTCGTCGACCAGGTCGGCCTGTGCGGGAGTGTCGCTGGTGATGATGGGCAGTCCGGCGGCGATGTACTCGCAGAACTTGTTGGTGACCGCGATGTCGTGGTTGGGCGCGTGCAGCAGCGGACTGAGCCCGATGCTTGCCGAACGCAAGTACAGCGGCACGACCTCGGCCGGCACGAACGGAGCCAGGTGTACGCGATCGCCGACGCCCAGCTCGGTCGCGCGAGCGAGCAGCTCCGTGGTGACCGAGTTGGCCCGCGCGACGATCGCGAGATGTACCTCGGGCAGCTGCGGCATCGCCTCGACGACCGTCCCGACGCCGCGGGCGCGGTTGACGCCACCGCCGTACACGATCAGCGGAACGTCCTCCGACAGGCCGAGCTGTTCGCGTAGCCCCGTGACCTCCGCGTTCTCCGGCGGCTCAACCGGCGCGTTGAGTACGACAGCGGGCAGCTCGGCGAGCTTGTGGTCGCGCTGCAGCCAGCCCGCCAGCGGCTCCGACACGGTGATGACGCGATCGGCGTCGCGGATGAACTCGCGCTCGAGATCGCTGTACGCCGCAACGCGGCGCGGAGCGACCACCGGTACGCCCGGGATGTACTCGTGGGCGTCGTAGATGATCTTGATGGTGCGACCATCGAGTGCGGCCCGGTGTGCCGCCCGCGCCGCGATGCCGAGCATGAACACGTCGTGCACGTGGATGACGTCGATCAGCAGCCGATCGAGCAGCGGGCCGAGCGTCAGCTCCTGGTCGATCACCTCGGGCATCACCCGGCGCCAGCGCCCCGACGGCAGGCGGCGGTGCATGGCGAGCATCCGTTGGCGGCGCTTGCCGATGCCCAGGTCGTTCAGGTCGTCCGGCTTCGACCGCCGGAGGAGAACAGCGCGCGCCTGCAGTACAGCGTGGTACATCCGTAGGGAGCGCCAACGCCACGCCCGCTGCACCCGGTCGGGGAGAGAGCGTCGGGCCGGGCTCGAGCCGGGGCGTTCGCGATCGCGGCGATCACGTCCACGTTCGCCGCGCAGCTCGCGGCTCGCGTACTGCCAACGGCCGTACGCCAGCAGGTACTCCGCTTCGGTGCTGAACCACGGTTTCAGGTTGGTCTTGACGTTCGTCCAGCGCTTGCGCCACCCGGTCAGCAACACCTTCGACGGAATCGGCGGGCACAGCACCTGCACCTTGCCGTACTGCCGGACGCCCCTGAGTCGGCGTCCGGGCAGGCCGATGCACGTGACGTCGAGATCCCAGTTGGCCACGGTCTGCGCGTACTTGAGAACGCGCGAGTCGACCACGATCTCGTTGCCGGCCATCATCACGACCTTGGGCCGGATCCACGACGGCTTCCAGTTGACGGGAACCTTGCTCGGCTCCTCCACGAACGGCGCCAGCGCCTCCGCCGACCAGCGACCGTCGTGCACCCGCTCCACGAAGTCAGGCCCGCGGGCAGCGATCTCGCGGCCCTTGTCCGGGTTCGCGATCAGGTCGAGGACGACCTGTTCGATGGTCTCGGGCGTCGCATCGACGATCGGCAGCTCGAGCCCCGTGTCCGCGGCCACCCGGGCGCGGACGTGTTGCGCGATGTGGCCGACCACGATCCGGCCGGCCGCCATCGCCTCGCACGCGGCGACGCCGTAGCTGCCGATCCGGAACTGGTCGAGCACGATGTCCGCGTCGCGGTAGACGGCCGGCATGTCCGCCGGGTCGACGCCTTCGACGCGGCGGTACGTGATCAGGCCCCGGTCGGCCAGCCGCTGCATGATCGGGTCGATCAGCTCGGAGCCCTTCATCGCCGACTTGCTCGGCGCGTGCGCCACCACCGGCACTTTGTGTTCGAGGACCGGCGCGTCGCTGCGCCACATGCCGACGTCGACGATCACCGGGCACCACACGGCGTTCGGGACGTAGTCGAACAGGTCGGGGGTAGAGACGTAGACGCGGCCGGGGTATGTCGTGAACAGCTCCGTGCCACGGGTGGCGTTGCGCTCGAGCAGGTCGACGGTCTCGTCGTCAAGGTCGGGGAACGGCGACCACGGCTCGGTCTTGGCGTGCCGGCTGGGAATCCGTACATCGGAGCCGTGGGCGATCAGCGCGACCTGCAGGCCCTTGGTGAGCAGGTGCGGGATCTCGTACGACCCGTCGGGGCCGTGCAGCGGGCCGAAGATGGGACGGGCCGCTTCGAGCAGTACGTGCGTGTAGTTGCCGACGACGTGGTCGTAGAAGTTCAGCCGCCAGCGGTGGTTGCGCCGGTACGTGCGCGCCGGTACGCCGTAGTCGACCGGGTAGTCGAGAACGCCCTTGAAGAACGCGAACGAGGTCGCTTTCGTACTGGGCGCGCGCTTCTCGAGCGCACGCGCCCAGCGGGTGCCCTGACCCGCAAAGTTGGCTGGGCCCACGAGTAACCGGACTGGTGCGTCCGGCCGTCGCGGCATGCCCGCCCGAGGCGCCGGTAGGTCCTCCCGGTGCTCAGCTGTCTCCCCATCCACGGTCTTTCCCCCAGGCCCCTTCGCAAGATCGCCGGCCCGGCCCGCATAAGGGCTAGACCGCTTCTACAGGTATAGATGTCGCGAACGCGGTAAAAGGTTGCTCGCGAAACCCCCGGGTTTCGGGAACGATCGAAGCGGTGGCGTCAGCCTCGACCCGTGAACCGACTTGCGCACTATACCGGAACCTGAGGACTGGTCCAGCCGCCGAGCCATTGTTGGTGGCCCCACGCTTGGTAGCGCTCGACGAGCGCGCCGGGGCGGGCGGTGGCGAACCAGGCAAGTACGGCAGCACAAGCCTCGGCAGCATAGCCGCAACCCCAGGACGACGGCTGGAAGATACCCGAGTTCGACGTCCGCAAGATCCGGGCGAACGTGATCCGGCTGGTTCAAGTCGCGCCCGCCGCCGCGGTCCGTCGGGGCTCGCGGAGGAGGAGGCGGTCGGTCGTGATCGGCGGTGGCGGCCACGGCACGGCCTCGAGCTCGCGCTTCATGGGGCGGAACACTAGCCTCTTGCGGTGGACTGGAACGGTGAAGTGGTCGAGCAGATTGAGACGCACTGGCGCTCGCGGCTTCGGCCGCGGCTTGACGGCCTGACTGACGACGAGTACTTCTGGCAGCCGGTGGAGGGGTGCTGGACGGTGGGTCGCCGCGAGGAGAGCGCGGCACCGCTGGCGTTCGGGGCGGGCGAGTTCACCATGGATTACGGAGACCGTGAAGATCCGGAACCGGTGACCACGATCGCGTGGCGGCTCGGGCACCTCTCATCGAGCCTTGCGCAGTCGTGCGCGCGACGGTTCGGCGGTCCGCCGGCGGAGCTCGAGACGTTCGAGTTCGCGGGGACCGCCGACGGAGCGCTGGCGCAGCTCGACGACTACTACGGCCGGTGGATCGACGGCATCCGGAGCCTCGGTGAGGACGGTCTGATCCGTCCGCAGGGATCTCCGCCCGCGTTCGCCGACGCGCCGATGGCGCGGGCGATCCTGTACTCGAACGTCGAGCTCGTCCACCACGGCGCCGAGATCTGCCTGCTGCGCGACCTCTACCTCCGGTTCACTGGACCAGGTCCGGGTCGTCCATGAACCTCCGGACGTCCTGCGCGCACCGGCACGCCACCGCGACCTTCGCCGCCCAGAACAGGGCGTCCTCACGGGTCGGTACGTCGACGATGGTGACGCCGCCGATCAGCTCCTTGCTCTCCGGGAAGGGCCCGTCGATCACCATCCCGTCGACGCCGACAGTGGCGTGCTCGACGTCGTTGCCGTCGGTGGAGTCGTAGAGGAACCCGCCGCCGAACACGAACACCCCGGCGTCCGCGGCCTCCTGGCAGACAGCGTGCGCCGCCTTGCCCACGTCGCCCCAGTCCCCGTCAGGGATGTGGTCCATCGCGCCTTTCTCGAACGAGATCAGGTACCGCGCCATCTCATCACTCCTTGTCCCGGCGGCCCTCGAACGGCCACCATTCACCCCCGCAACGAACGCCGGACCCCGGATCCGACAGCGGTCCGGCTAATTCTGTCCGTACGTAGTGCTTGAATGCGCGAATGGAGGCACATCCGGTCGATCGGGCGCGTTGGGACGACCTCATCGAGCTGTTCGGCCCCAGCGGCGGGACCCGCGGTTGCTGGTGCATGGTCCGCCGGCTGCCCGCCGCGACCGTCGCCACCAACGGCCCCGCCGAGAACCGCGCCGCCCTGGAGGGATTCATCACCGCGGGCCTCCCGGTCGGCGTGATCGGGTACGTCGACGAGCGCCCCGCGGCCTGGTGCGCCGTAGCACCGCGGACCGAGTACGCCGCGATCATCGGTTCCCGGACCCTGCCGATCGACGAGCCCGACGACGACTCGATCTGGGCGATCAACTGTCTGTTCGTGAAGGCCGGCTACCGCGGCCAGGGCCTGACCGCCCCGATGATCGACGCCGCGGTCGACTACGCGCGGAACGCCGGTGCCCGGATCGTCGAGGCCTACCCCGTGAAGACCATGCCGGGCGATCCGGGCCGCGGCGTCCTCAGCACGTTCCTCGCCGCCGGCTTCACGCCGTACGCCGAACCCCGCACCACCGCCAAACGCAACATCGTCGTTCGCCGCACCTTCTGAACGTTCCGGAAGGGGAGCGTCCGGAATGGGATCTACCGTGGCGGTATGACTGAGACCGAGTGGATTTCGCCGTGGTGGGAGCCGCCGTTGGCGGGTAGCGAGGCTGAGCAGTTGGTGGGGGCGCTGGACAGGTTGCGGACGACGTTTCGCTTCAAGGTGGACGAGCTGGACGCAGACGGGCTGAACACCCGGATCGGGGCGTCGTCGATCACGCTCGGCGGGCTGCTGAAGCATCTCGCGGCGAACGAGGACTACATGTTCGACGTGAAGTTCCGCGGCAAGCCGATGAGTGGGCCGTGGCTGGAGAACGGGTGGCGGGACGACAACGACTGGGAGTTTCACTCCGCGGCCGAGAACACGCCGGCCGAGCTGTACGCGTTGTGGGACGGCGCTGTCGACCGCTCCCGCGCGACGCTGACCGCTGCGATCGCCGACGGCGGGCTCGACCAGCCGGCCGACATCGCCTGGCCGGACGGCCGGCACCCCAGCCTGCGCCGCCTGGTCTGCGACCTGATCGAGGAGTACGGCCGGCACACCGGCCACGCCGACCTGATCCGCGAAGCCGTCGACGGACGAGTCGGCGAGGACCCGCCCTCGGGCTGGGAACCGGTCGGCGCGCGCTGACCTTGGACCGCCAGGCAGGCAGAACCCCGGTTTTCGGGCCGATTCGTGGCCTTTTGACCGGGTTCTGCCTGCGTGGCGATCCGTCCAGCTACTTGATCCGCTGCAGCGTGCCGTCCGTGGAGACGCCGACGACCGTGGTCTTGCCGTCGACGGTGAGGGTCAGGATCATCCGCGAGCCCTGCCACGAGGTCTTGTAGGAGACGGCCGCGTTCGAACGGGTGGGCGCGATCACCGACAGGATCTTCGCGTTCTCGCCGGAGCGGTTGAATTTCACGACGGACGCCGGTTGCTTGTCGTCGATGGTCTTGTAGTGCCAGCCCTGGATCGGGTCCTGCTGTCCGGTGGTCACCTCGATCGGCGTGGTGTCCTGCTGGAACGGGACCTGCAACAACGTCGTCTTCACGTTCTCGCCGGGCTTCGCGGCCACCGCACGGTCGTTGCCGCTGACAACCACCTTCTGGTCCTCGGGCAGGTGCCACAGCGTGGAGTAGTCCTGGTCGGAGTCCGACGCACCGCGGTCGAGCACCACCATCAGGTCGGGGTCCTTCAGCACCAGGACGTCGCGGGTCCGGTCGACGCCGGCGCCGGGGGAGTCGTGCAGCTCGTAGAACTCCGAGGTCGCCTCGATCGCCGACCGCACCAGCTTGGTCTCCGGGTGCCCGGTCGCGGCCTTCACGGTCATCTCGTTGTGCGCGAACTGGCTCTTCGCCCAGAACCGCCAGTCGTCGGCCTTGTAGCCGGCATGCCCGCCGACGATCAGGATGTCGCGCCCCCGCGAGGTGTACGTGATCGAGGTGTGGTCGTTGTGCCCGTGCAGCTTGATCGACGGCCCGTACCGAATGCTGTACGTCGACTCCTGCGTGAACGGGCGCGTCTCACCCCACCCGGTACGCCCGAAGATGTACCCGGCGTCGAAGATCCCGATCCGCTGCGTCGGCCGGATCCCCTGCGCGCCGAGCGTTCCGGCGTACTCGAGCACCGTGCCCTGAACCGGGTGCGTCTTGATCACCTCGGAGTCACCGAGCTGCGGCAGGTTCCCGAGCGAGTTGGTGGCCAGTGCGAGCCACTTCGCGAGCTCCCGCCGGCGTGCGGTGATGGTCGTACCGGGGTCCGCTCCGCACTTGCGCAGTACGTCGACGGCGCGGCCCCAGAGCGCGTAGTTGAACTGCGCGTACCCGGTGGACTGCTCGTTTGTCGAACCCTGCGTGTCGATGGACGTCTTGATCGCACTGGTCAGCCGGTCGGTGGCGAGCTTCTTCAGGTCGGTGCGCATCAACGTGCAGCCGACTCCGAACAGCGCGATGCTCTCATCGGTGCCGTGGTTCCAGTCGCCGCTGTAGTTCTTCCGGAGGAACATCGCGTGGTCGAGCAGTGCCTGGTCGAGCCAGGCGTACGTGAGCGGCAGCTTGCCCACGTGCAGCCCCGACAGCACCGCCTGCCGCAGGCAGATCAGGACGTTGGTGCGGTGCATCGTGGACTCCCACGCGCCGACGTCGGACTTCCACGAGTACGGGTTGTCGTTGACCCAGTCGCGCGCGATGTTGCTGACCCGCTGCAGCGCCGCCTTGTCGCCGCGGCCGCCGGCGGTGATTCCTTGGCCGAGCCAGCGCAGCGAGTGCAGCCACATGTACCAGCTCGGGTTCTTGTCCGGGTTCAGCCGCCAGTTGATGTTGCCCTTGCCGTCACCGACCTTGGTCGGCGGCGTGGTGCCCCAGGTGAACGTGTCCTTGTACAGGTTGGCGAGCGGGTTCGTACGGTCGATCCCGCTGTACGCCGGGCACGTGTAGCTGTCGACCCGCGCCTTGGTCGGTGCCGGGGTCGGCGGCTCGGGAGTCTGGCTCGCGGTCGGGTCCGGCGC
>DASSDE010000250.1:0-4307 GCA_035697365.1 Kribbella sp.
TCGCCTCCGCGCTGTGCGTCAGGTTGACGTAGTTCTTCAGGCCAACGAACGCCGGGTTCGCGCTGTAGCCGTCCCAGTCGGTCAGGCTGAGGTAGATCGACAGACCGACCGGGACGACCAGCATGACCACGAACAGCACCAGGGCGGGGCCGACCATGCTGAGGGTCGTGAGACGGGCTCTCACGATTTCGAGCCCATCCAGCTGTCGATGCGGGTGGCGACGTCCTTGGCGCTCTTGCCGGTGTAGAGGCTCTGGACCGCCTTGTTCCACTCGCCGTTGAAGCCGGACGGCAGCGTGTTGGCGCCGTACCCCTCGCCCTGGGCGACCTGCTTCGGCGCCTGGTCGAGGATGTCCTGCACCTGCTTGCCGAGCGGCGACAGCTTGTCGGTGAAGCCCTTGCGGAAGTTGCCGTCCTGCGAGAGCTGGCTCTGGACGGCGGTCTTGTCGGTGACCAGGAACTGCACCAGCTTGACCGAGAGGTCACGCTGCTTGGTCGACTTCAGCACCATGTACGGCGCGGCCATCGTGACGCCCTGCGGACCGGGCGACGGCTGGCCGGCCTCGGTCGGGGCCGCGAACACGCCGAGGTCGAACTTCGGCTTCGCGTCGTCGGCGGTCCGGACGAACCAGCTGCCCATGATGTACATGCCGGCCTTGCCGGTCAGGAAGTTGGTCTGCGCGCCGACGTCCTTCAGACCGAGCGCGTTCTTGTCGACGTAGCCGTCCTTGATCCAGGACTCGTAGCGCTCCAGCAGCGGCAGCATGGTGTCGCCGATCTTCGCCTGCTTGGAGTTGACCTGCTGGAACCAGTCCGGGTACTTGGTGGCGATCGACGGGTCGCTCAGCTGCAGCAACTGCAGGCCGGTCACGTAGTCGCCGGCGGTCTGCAGCGGCAGGTACCCGGCCGCCTTCAGCTTGCCCATGTCGGCGGTCAGCTCGTCGAGGTCCTTCGGCGGGGCGCTGATCCCGGCCTTGGCGAACGCGTCCTTGTTGTAGAACACCAGCGACTGCGCCTGCTGGCCGACACCGACCGTGTACACCTTGCCGTCCAGGGACGCCTGCTCCACCAGCGGAGTGTCCTTGGTCCAGGCCTGGTCGGTGAGGTCCATCATCTGCGGCGCCAGCACCTTGTCGGCCATCAGCGTCTCGACGACATCCGGCGCGTTGCCGGCCGCGAGCAACTGCGGCAACGTGTCCTTCACACCTGATCCGGTCGGCGCCTCGATCTTCACGTCGACACCCGGGTTGGCCTCCTCGAAGGGCTTCACCAGCCCCTCCCAGTAGCTCTTGGTGAGGTTGGGAGTGATGTTGACCAGCATGCGTACTTCGCCGGTGCTGCCGCCGGCAGCACCCTTGTCGTCGCTGAAGCCGCCACCGCAGCCCGCCGCGCCCACCAGGATCACAACGGATGTCAGCAGGCCGAGGGTGCGCCGTGCTGGTGAGAGCCGTACCGAACGAGCCATTTCCGGGTCCTCCTCGGATCGTCCCGGCGTCAGGGGCGGCCGGGCGTCGTTATCGAGTGACAATGCAGAGCGGTACGGCGAAGTGTCAACGTTTACGCGGCATAGTGGGCGTCGTGAGTCAGAAGTCCGTACCAGATAGGGTTGGCAGAATCCTGTGAACGGGGTCACTATGCAGCCATGCCCGATGCCGGAAGACCCAAGTCGCCGCTGACCCTGTCGGTGGCTGAGCGGACCGCGCTCAGCCAGCTCGCCGGGGCGCCGCGGACCAGTGCCGCGATGCGCCTGCGGGCCCGGATCGTGCTGGCCAGCGCGGAGGGACGCTCGAACAAGGCGGTCGCCGACCTGCTCGAGGTCACGCCCGGAACGGTCGGCAAATGGCGCCGGCGGTTCCTCCGGATGGGCATGGCCGGACTCGACGACGGAATGCGCAGCGGCCGGCCGCGGATGGTGGACCGGGTGCAGCTCGGCGCGATCTCGGCGATCGGCACGGCAACATCGATGGCCGATTCCGGACATCGGGCCTCGACGCGCGAGCTCGCGGCCGCGTACGGCGTCTCGCAGTCGACCGTCGCGCGCCGCCGCCGGGAAGAGGTTCAGCACTATCGCTCCAGCTCGAGGATCGCGCTCGGCTCCAGTCAGGCCGCTCCGCCGTTCTCCGGCGACACGGAGTTGCTGTCCGACCGCGTGTACGAGGCGATCCGCGGCTGGATACTGTCCGGCGAGCTGGCGCCGGGGATGCGTGTGGTGGAGTCCGAGATCGCCCGGGTGCTGGGCACCAGCCAGACCCCCGCCCGCGAGGCGGTCCGACGGCTGGCGCACGAGGGCCTGGTCACGTACCGGCCGCGCCTGGGGAACTTCGTCACGGAGATCTCGCAGGTCGAGGCCAGGGAGGCACGCGAGGTCCGCGTACTGCTCGAGTCGGCGGCGGCGCGCCGGGCGACCGGGCACGCGCCGCCGGAGGAGCTGGATCTGCTGCGGATCGAAGTACAGCGGATGAGTGAGGCGGCCGAGCATCACGACATCGGTGCGTTCCGTGAGTCCGACCTGCGGTTCCACCGGCAGGTACTGGCGACCAGCGGGAACTCCATGCTGCTGAAGGTGTGGCGCACGCTGGAACCCGCGCTGTGGAGCCTGCAGGTGGTGTCGAACGCGATGTACGCCGGCGACTGGGGCCTGATGGCCCGCCGCCACGTCGACCTGATCGAGGTTCTGGCCGGCACCGATCCCGAGGACTCGGCCCGCCTCTTCGCCGCCCACGCCCGCGGCGAGAGCTCCATCACCAGACCAGCCGCCCACCATGATTGACGCCCACGCGGAGGAGTCGCGGCCAGCCCACGCGGCGTTGCTCGACGCCCACGTGCACGTCTGGGACCTGTCCCGCCGAGCCCTCCCCTGGCTCCCACCCAACCACCCACTCCGCCGCGACTTCGACCTGGACGACCTGCCGCTGGAACCGCTCGACGGGGTCGTACTGGTCCAGGCCGACGCCGATCCGGGCGAAGTGGGCGACCTGCTGGCGGTCGCCCGGCTGCACACCGCTGTGGTGGGCGTGGTCGGGTGGTTCGAGCTGCTCGACTTTCCTGACCAGGTGCCGGATGACCCGCGCCTGGTCGGGGTGCGTAGCCCGCCGGCGGACCAGGCCGATCCCGCTGCGATGACTGATCCCGCGCACGTGCGGGGTGTGCGGGCCGCCGCCGATGCCGGCCTTGCGATCGACCTGCTGCTTCGTCCTTCCGCCCTGATCGGTGCCGCCCGGCTGGCCAACGCCGTACCGGATGCCCGTCTGGTCCTGGACCATCTCGGCAACCCGACAGCCGCCGACGACGAGTGGCGCACCGGGATGCAGGCACTTGCCGAGTGCCCCAACGTGTTCGTCAAACTCTCCGGCACCGCCCACCTGGCGACCGACGACCTGCGCGCGCTGGTCGACGCCGCCCTCGAACTTTTCGGCAGTGAACGGTTGCTGTTCGGCTCGGACTGGCCCGTGTGCACGCTGGCCGGTACTCGCGCCGAGGTACTACGACGTACCACCGCACTGCTGCCACCTGCCACGCACAACGACGTGTTCCGTGGCACCGCCCAGCGCATCTACCGCCCCAGGGAGACCGCCCCATGTCCGAAAGTTCTGGATACACCCGGCGCCAGGTTCTGAGAACCGCCGGCGCTGTAGCCGGCACAGCAGTTGTTGCCGGCTCACTCACCGACAACCTGACCGCGACCGCCGCTGCGCCCCCGCCGGGCAGCGTCACCAACCCGCTGAAGCTCTGGTACACCTCCCCCGCCACCGAGTGGCTGCAGGCGCTTGCCCTCGGCAACGGACGACTGGGTGCGATGGTGTATGGCGGGACCGCCACCGAACAACTCCAGCTGAACGAGGACTCGATCTGGGCCGGTGGCCCGCACGACTACGCCGATCCGGGCGGCAAGGAGGTGCTGCCCGAGATCCGCCGGCTGATCGCCGAGGAGCAGTACCTCGACGCGCAGAACCTCGCCGACGCGCACTTCATGGGCCGCCCCAGCGAGGAGATGCAGTACCAGCCGATCGGTTACCTGAACCTGGCGTTCCCCGGCATCGACGCGGCCGCGGTCACGGCGTACCGACGGGAGCTCGACCTCACCACCGCGATCAGCTCGGTCAGCTACGAGCACGCCGGGGTGCGCTACACGCGGGAGGTGTTCATCAGCCACCCGGCGCAGGTGCTGGTGATGCGACTCACTGCGAGCCAGCGTGGTGCGCTGACGTTCGACGCGACGTACACCACCGAACAGGCCGCCACACCGGCTACGTACGACGAGAACACGCTCGCACTCAACGGGATCAGCGGAGATGCCGAGGGGCTGAC
>DASSDE010000251.1:0-5635 GCA_035697365.1 Kribbella sp.
CGCGTGCCCGGGCAACCGGGAACGGCGATCGTCGACATCTTCCGCCTCGACGGCAACGGCCGGATCGTCGAGCACTGGGACGTCATGCAGCCGGTTCCGGACACCTCCGCCAACCCGAACGGCATGTTCTGATGACAGTCACGGACGCGCCGCCGCAGGTGGACGTTCGGCGGTGGTGGGCGTTGGGTGCGGTGGCGACGGCGCAGTTGATGGTCGGGATCGATCTGACGATCGTGAACATCGCGCTGCCGTCGATGCAGAAGGATCTGGGCCTGTCGGATCCGTCGCGGCAGTGGGTGATCACGCTGTTCGCACTGGGGTACGGCGGCCTCCTGCTGCTCGGCGGGCGGATGAGCGACCTGATCGGGCGGCGGAGAGCGCTCCTGGTCGGGCTGATCGGCTTCGCGCTGGCGTCGGCGCTCGGTGGAGCTGCCACCGGAGGGGCAATGTTGCTGGCAGGACGTGGTCTGCAGGGCGTCTTCGGTGCGCTGCTGACACCTGCCGTACTGGCAACACTCGCTGCCTCGTTCCCGTCGCCCGCCGAACGTGGCAAGGCGTTCGGGATCTACGGCGCTGTCATGGGCAGTGCGTCCGGCCTGGGCGTACTGGCTGGTGGCGTGCTCACGGAGTACCTGGACTGGCGCTGGTCCATGTACGTCAACCTCCCCATCGCAGCGCTCGCTGCAGCCGGCGTCCTGTACGCCGTGCCCGCGGTGCAGCGCACCCGTGGTGTGCGGGTCGACGTACTAGGTGCAGTACTGGCGACTGCAGGACTCATGGGCGTCGTGTTCGGGTTCGGCCGGGCGGAGTCGGACGGTTGGGGTGCTCCCGCGACGTACGCATCGTTGGCCGCCGGTGTGACGCTACTGGCCGCGTTCCTGACCGTACAGGCCCGCGCGACGTCACCACTGCTGCCGCTGCGCGTTCTCCGGGACCGCAAGCGCGGGGGTTCGTACCTGGCGGTGTTCAGCCTGGCGATCGGGATATTCGCCGCCCTGTTCTTCCTGACCTTCTACCTGCAAACCGTGCGCCACTACTCGCCGCTCAGGGCCGGGCTGAGCTTCCTGCCGCTGACGGTCGGCCTCATGGTCGGTGTGCGCGTTGTGAGCCGATTGCTCGCCAGGGTCAGTGTGCGGGCGCTCGTCTGCCCAGGAATGCTCGCCATCGCGGCAGGTCTTGCACTGCTCGGGCTGCTCCGCGCTGACAGCAGCTACTGGCTGCAGGTCGTGCCGGTGTTCCTGCTCGTCGGCCTGGGGTCGGGCTGGGTGCTGGTGACGGCGAACAGCACCGCAACGCTCGGAGCCGGCGCAGACAGTGCGGTCGCCGGCGCCATGGTGATGACGTCCCAACAGGTCGGTGCCTCGTTAGGTACGGCGCTGCTCAGCACAGTCGCCGGCACCGTGGCCGCCCACTCCGACGCCGTCCACGGGTTCAACGTGGCCGGCGTCGGAGCGGCAGGCTTCTTGTGCGTTGCCGCGGTCGCGGTCTACTGGGTGCTCTCGGAGCGGTCGCCGGACCACTCCAGGTGGAAGCTGCCCTCGCGGTCCACGCGCTTGTAGGTGTGCGCGCCGAACAGGTCGCGCAGGCCCTGGATCAGCGCGGCCGGCAGCCGCTCCGCCCGCAGGCCGTCGTAGTACGACAGGGCGGCCGAGAAGCCCGGAGCCGGTACGCCGACGGTCGCCGCGGTCGCGACCACCCGGCGCCACGCCTCCTGACCGTTCGCGACCGCGTCCCGGAAGTAGTCGTCGACGAGCAGCGACGGCAGCGCCGGGTTCCGGTCGTACGCCTCCTTGATCCGGTCCAGGAACCGCGCCCGGATGATGCACCCGCCGCGCCAGATGGTCGCCATCGCGCCGAGGTCGATGTCCCAGCCGTACTCGTCGCTCGCGGCCCGGATCGCGTCGAAGCCCTGCGCGTAGGCGACCAGCTTCGACGAGTACAGCGCGTGCCGGACGTCGTCGATGAACTGCTGCCGGTCCAACTTGTCACGGTCCGCCTTCGCGTCGGCCGGTCCGGGCAGCACGCCGGCGGCAGCCTCGCGCCGTACGACGTCACCGGACAGCGAGCGCGCGAAGACCGCCTCGGCCATCCCGCTGACCGGGATGCCCAGGTCGAGCGCGGACTGGACCGTCCAGCGACCGGTGCCCTTCTGCTCGGCCTGGTCGAGAACGACGTCGACGAATGCGCCGCCGGTGGTCGGGTCGGTCTGGCTGAGCACCTCGGCGGTGATCTCGATCAGGAACGACTCGAGGTCGCCGGTGTTCCACTCCCGGAAGACGTCCGCGAGCTCCGCCGGGGACAGCCCGAGCACGTGCCGGAGCAGGTCGTACGCCTCCGCGATCAGCTGCATGTCGGCGTACTCGATGCCGTTGTGCAGCATCTTCACGAAGTGGCCGGCGCCGTCCGGACCGACGTGCACGCAGCACGGCTCGCCGTTCACGTGCGCGGAGATCTTGGTCAGCATCGGCTCGAGCGCGGCGTACGACTCCGGGGAGCCGCCGGGCATGATGCTCGGGCCGTTCAGCGCGCCCTCCTCGCCGCCGGAGACGCCGGAGCCGACGAAGTGCAGGCCCTTCTCCTTGAGCGCGGCCTCGCGGCGCCGGGTGTCCAGGAAGTGCGCGTTGCCCGCGTCGACGACGATGTCGCCCTCGTCGAGCAGCGGCACCAGCTCGTCGATGACCGCGTCGGTCGGGGCGCCGGCCTTGACCATGATGATCACCCGGCGCGGCGGCTCCAGCGACTCGACGAAGCCCGCCAGGTCCGTGGACGGCACGAACTCGCCCTCGGAACCGAACTCCTTCACCAGCGCGTCCGTACGTCCCTGGGACCGGTTGTGCAGGGCGACACGGAACCCGTTGCGCGCCAGGTTCCGGGCCAGGTTGCGGCCCATCACCGCAAGGCCGGTGACGCCGATCTGGGCTTTAGCAGAGCTCATCGAATCTCCCGCAAAGTCTGAAGTTGTGTGCGGGGTCCAGTCTGCCTGAGGCCTTCTCATCGGCAAACATCGGTGGTAGACATCTCAGAAATCGATTTCCCATGACGAAGGAACCGCCCATGCTCCGTCGTGCTGTCGTACTCGTGGTGTCTTCGGTCCTGCTGCTGACCGGCTCGTTGTCGGCTACCGCATCGGCTTCCGCCGCGACCTCGACGGGAGGTGACAACGGTCCCGTCGGGTGGGATGTCTACCGGCACCTGGACCGCCTTCCCGAGCTCCAGACCGGCATCCGCACGAAGCAGTTCTCCAGCTTCGGCCGCGACGGGACGAACAACGACGGCTTCGACGGTACGTACTCGTGCCTGCGGACCACGGACGCGGGCTGTGTGATCGCCGAGGACAGCGGACCGGGTGAGATCGCCTCGATCTGGTTCACCCGTGACGAGGGGAACGTGACCAAGACCGGCACGATCACCGTCGAGCTCGACGGCAAGCAGGTGCTGCACGGTTCGCTGCAGGACATCGTCGACGGCAAGCTCGGCGCACCGTTCAGCTACCCACTGGTGGCGAACGGCGTCCAGTCCAGCGGCGGCGTCTACCTCCGGGTCCCGATGCCGTACCGGTCCTCGATGCGGATCACCACGCAGACCAACCCGCTCTTCTACCACGTCGACTACCGCCAGTTCCCGGACGCGGACGGCGTCAAGACGTTCGACCCGAACGACAAGGCGGAGGACGTGCTCGCGCTGCTGAGTGCGGCCGGCATCAAGGACCCGAAGCCGGCCGCCGCCAACGCCCGCACGACCTCCACACCGCTGAATGTTGCCCCAGGCAAGCAGATCACCTTGGCTGATGCGTACGGTCCCGGTGAGCTGAGCGCCCTGCGGCTGAAGCTTCCCGACATCGTCGGGCTCGACCTGAAGAGCTTCGCCGATGACGGCCGTGCGTTCCTCGGTGGCAGCACGTTCACCGTGAAGATCGATCCGGCGAACACCGGCGTACGGCTGACCCGGCGGATGGATCTGCGGATCGGCAACCAGCGCGCGAAGATCCTCGTCGACGGTGCGCCGGCCGGCGAGTGGGCGCCGCTCAAGGCGCAGGGTGCCCAGTGGTACGACCAATCTGTCGACCTGCCGGCCGCACTGACCGCGGGCAAGTCCCAGATCACGATCACCAACCAGTTCGTCTCCTCCGATCTGGACTTCAACGAGTTCGCCTACTGGGTGGACTCCGCATCCGGCCGCACTGACACCCTCGATGTCGGCCCGAACCACGTTGCGGACGAGCAGGCGCATGGGTACGCGATCACGCAGCAGAACTGGAGCGGCGAGCACGCGATGGCGTACGCGGCGACGGACGCGGACGCGGCGCGGGTGAAGCCGTCCGACACGTTGCTCGCCGGCGTTCGCGTCCAGGTGACCGTCGACGGGCACAAGCGCGTCGACGCGCCGTTGGGTGAGTTCTTCGGCTCCGGCCTCGGTGAGGACCCGGTTCGTTCGCTGTTCTTCGCCATGGATCCCGACGGCTGGTACTCGTCCTGGTGGCCGATGCCGTACGTCGCCCGCGCCACCGTCAAGCTGGTGAACACCACGGCGTACCCACTGAAGGGACAGGCCGAGGTGACGTCCGCAGCGGACGGGCGCACGGCGGCCGAGTTGGCGACCGGGAAGATCGGCTACTTCACCGCGATCTCAAAGCGCGGCGAGACCAGGCAGGGCAGCGACTGGAACTTCGCCGACGTGACCGGTCGCGGGAAGCTCGTCGGCGTCTCGCAGACGATGGAGGGACTGCTTGCCGACGGCAACACTCGTGGGTACCTCGAAGGCGATGAGCGCGTGTACGTCGACGGTGAGCGGACGCCGGCCATCCACGGCACCGGGACCGAGGACTACTACGAGTCCGGGTGGTACTTCAACGCCGGTACGTACTCGAGCCCGTTCCACGGCAACTCGGCACACGAGGTCCGCGCCGGGTTCTGCACGAACGAGTGCGACGGCGCGTGGCGGCTGCACATCACAGACTCGGTCGCCTTCGAGAATCAGCTCGACTTCGGGATCGAACACGGCCAGCAGGACGACCACCCGGCGATCTACGGCTCGACGGCGTTCCTCTACACGGCGGCCGGCTTCGGCGCCCACGAGACCGACCGGGTGGACGTCGGGTCCGCGGCGAGCAGGCAACAGCACGGGTACACCGACACCGGTACGGAGGCGGACCTCAGCGCCGTCTACGAAGGCGACCACGACGACATCACTCTCACCGATCAGGTCCGCTCGAGCTCCGGCCCGATCCGCTTCCGGGCGAAGATCGACCCGGCCAACCAGGGCGTCACGCTTCGCCGTACCAGCGATCAGAACAATGCTGGGCAGTCCGTGCAGGTGATTGTCAACGGCAAGGATTCCGGCACCTGGCTGCAACCGCTGGGCAACACTCGTCAACGCTGGCTGGACGACAACTACCAGCTGCCCGCAGCAGTCACTGCCGGCCGCGACCACTTGGACATCGAGCTCAAGCCCAGTGGACCGGCGTGGACCGCGTCGTCGTACGTCGTCCAGTCGCTCACGCGGCCGTACGTCGACCGTCGCGCACCAGGCGCGGTCGCGGGTCTCGCTGCCGTCGGGCGGAGCGACAACGCGATCAACGTGACGTGGAACGACGTTGCCGACGAGAGCGGGATCGCGCAGTACAACGTGTACGGCG
>DASSDE010000252.1:0-3016 GCA_035697365.1 Kribbella sp.
GAACATCTTGCCGGAGATGTTCGGCCGGAAACCGTGCGTCAGGTGGCCGCCGGCGTCCAGCGACATGCCGAGCATCTTCTGGTCGCCGAGCGCCTTGCGGAGCTTGGTCCAGTCGTCCTCGGACAGGTCGTTGACGTGCTTCGCGCCGGCCTCGGCGAGCGTCGGCGACTCGATCCGCTGCGCGAGGATCGCCCAGAACGCGACCAGGTTCGCGTCGATGCCCGAGTGCGGCTGGACGTAGGCGTGCGGGGCGCCGAACAGTTCGCGGGCGTGGTCGGCGGCGGTCTGTTCGACGGTGTCGACGTTCTGGCAGCCGGCGTAGAAGCGGTGCCCGACGGTGCCCTCGGCGTACTTGTCCGACAGCCAGTTGCCCATCGTGAGCAGCGTGGCGGGGGAGGCGTAGTTCTCACTGGCGATCAGCTTCAGCGAGGAGCGCTGGTCGGCCAGCTCGGACTTGATCGCGCCGGCGATGGTGGGCTCCACCGCGGCGATCACCTGCAGCGCGTTGTTGTACGCGGCCGACGCGGCGGCGGCGTCGAAGGGTTGAGTCATCTTTGTCTCTCCTGCGGTTGCAGTGGGTCGAAGGCACCCAGGCGCACGGTGCCGACGGGTTTCGCTCCCCGGTGGTTCTCCACCTTCAGCGCGCCAGTCGCGACGTCGTTCACCCTATCGTGCGCTCGAGGATCTGCTCGAAGGGAGTGGTCCGCGGCAACGTCCCGAAGACGCCACCCCAGTCGCCCGCCAACCGGGACGCCACGAACGCGTCCGCGACCGCGGGGGTCGAGTGCCGGGTCAGCAAGGAAGCCTGCAGGCACAGGGCCATCCGCGCGGCCAGCCGGCGGGCCCCGGCCTCGGCGTTCTCGGCGTCAGCAAGCGCTTGCAGTACGTCGTTCACGGCCGCATCGAGCCGCGCATCCGCGCCCTGGACCGCGGCCAGCTCGGTCAGCCAGGCGTCGAGCGACTCGGGCTTGCGCAACGCCCGCAGGACATCGAGTGCGTTGACGTTCCCGGACCCTTCCCAGATCGAGTTCAGCGGCGACTCGCGGTAGAGCAGCGGCAGCCCGGACTCCTCCACGTACCCGTTCCCGCCGAGGCACTCCAGCGCCTCCGCGACCATGAACGGCGTCCGCTTGCACACCCAGAACTTCGCCAGCGGCAACGCGATCCTGCGGAACGCGGCCTCCCGTGCGTCACCGGTGCGGGCCGCATCGACCGCCGCCGCCAACCGCATCCCCAGGGCGGTCGCCGCCTCGGATTCGATGGCCAAATCAGCCAGGACGTTCTGCATCGCGGGCTTGTCGGCGAGCAGCCCGCCGAACGCCGACCGATGCCGCGCGTGCCACACCGCCTCCACGAGGGCTCGGCGCTGGAGAGCGGACGATCCCAGGACGCAGTCCAGCCGGGTCGCCGCGACCATCTCGATGATGGTCCGGACGCCGGCGCCTTCCGCGCCCAGCCGGTATCCGACGGTGCCGTGGAACTCGACCTCGCTGGACGCGTTCGACCGGTTCCCGAGCTTGTCCTTCAAGCGTTGCAGCGCGAACGGATTGCGGTTGCCGTCAGCAAGGACCCGCGGCACGACGAAGCAACTCAGCCCGTCCGGCGCCTGCGCCAGGACCAGGAACACGTCCACCTGCGGCGCCGAACAGAACCACTTGTGCCCGTCCAGCAGGTACACGTCGCCTGCGGGGGTCGCCGTGGTGAGGTTCGCCCGTACGTCCGAACCGCCCTGCTTCTCGGTCATCCCCATCCCGGCCAGTACGCCGAGCTTCTCCGCGGCCGGCAGCCGGCGTCCGTCGTACTGCGTCGAAGCGAGCTGTGGGACCCATTCCTTCGCGAGCCGGTCGTCGGCCTGCAACGCCGGTACGGCGGCGTACGACATGGAGATCGGGCAGCCGTGGCCGGGTTCGACCTGCGACCACACGTAGAACCCGGCCGCGCGCCTCAGATGCGGCGTCGGACGGTCGCTGGTCCATGGCGCCGCCTGCAGCCCGAAGCCGACGGCCTGCTCCATCAGCCAGTGCCAGGACGGGTGGAAGTCGACCTCGTCGATGCGGTTGCCGTACCGGTCGTGGGTGCGCAGTACCGGCGGATTCTGGTTCGCCGGGAGCGCGTGGGCGAGGGCCTCCGCGGAGCCCGCCAGCTCTCCGATCCGGTGCAGACCGGGGTCGTCGGTGAGGTCTTCGGCGGAGGCCGCGTACGGACGCAACGCGTCACCGAGCGCTGCGTCCTGGGTGAAGAAGTTCACGCCCCGCAGTGGGGGAGCCTGGTTCGTTACCGCGAATGGGTCCGCCATGTCAGTACGGTAAGCGGTATGGCACGTTCTGGGGCAGGACCCACTGGTGGGAGCTCCCTCTCATTGGCATGGGTTCGCAGGGTCCCCGCGACGACCTGGAAGCTGCTCACGCAGACCATCGGGGTCTGTCTGCGCTACCGGGTCACCGGTCTGGCGGCGGAGGGGGCGTTCTACGCCATCCTGTCGCTGCCGCCGCTGATCTTCGGGTTGGCCGGATCGCTCGGTTACATCGCGAGCCGGTGGTTCGAGGTCGAGACGATCAACGACGTCAAGCAGCAGATCGTGGACCTGGCCGCCCGGGCGTTGACCGACGACTCGATCCGGAACGTCATCGAGCCGACGCTCGACCAGGTGCTGAACGGCGGGCGGCCGGACGTGATCTCGATCGGTTTCGTGCTGGCGCTGTGGTCCGGCAGCCGGGCACTGAACGTGTTCGTGGACACCATCACGATCATGTACGGGATGGGTGGCAAGCGCGGCATCGTCCGGACCCGCGCACTCTCGTTCAGCCTGTACTGCGCCGCGTTGATCATCGGCGTGATCGTGCTCCCGCTGGTGCTCGCCGGCCCGGATGCGGTGAACGCCCTGCTGCCGCACAACCTCGACTTCCTGAACCAGCTGTACTGGCCGGTCGTGACGATCCTGTCCGCGGGCTTCCTGAACACCCTTTACCACCTGTCGGTGCCGATCCGGACCCCGTGGGTCTCGGACCTCCCGGGC
>DASSDE010000253.1:0-2483 GCA_035697365.1 Kribbella sp.
GCCCGAGCTCGAGGAGGGTGAGCACCTGTGGGCGGGGCTCGTGAACGAGTGGCCGCAGTTCGCGGCGTACCTGGCCAGCTTCGCGATCCTCGGCATCATGTGGGTCAACCACCACTCGATGTTCCGGCAGATCCAGCGCGCCGATCGCGGGCTGATGTTCCTCAACCTGTTGCTGCTGTTGTGGGTGACCTTGCTGCCGTTCCCGACCAGCCTGTTCGCCGAGCACCTCAAGGACACCTCGGTCGACGGCCACGTCGCCGCCGCGGTCTACAGCACGACGCTGACGCTGGCCGCGATCGCGTTCAGCCTGATCTGGTGGTACGTGTTGCGCCACAATCTCGTCGAGCACACCATGTCGAAGGCGCAGATCCGCATGTCGCTGGTCCGCTACTCGGTCGGCACGGTGATCTACGCCGCGACGATCGGGG
The DNA here is from genome assembly GCA_035697365.1 of Kribbella sp. GTDB lineage: Bacteria > Actinomycetota > Actinomycetes > Propionibacteriales > Kribbellaceae > Kribbella. Next base: position 429 of record DASSDE010000253.1, read on the forward strand.
TTTCGTTCGTGTCCCCGCGGCTGACGTTGCTGATCGTGTTCCTGCTCGCGCTGTACTACGGGTTCGAACAGGTCAGGACTCGCGGCGAAACTGCGTGAGGTGGACGCCGGGCGCAATCTCGATCCGTCCGGTCTCGGTGTAGCCGCGGGAGGTGTAGAGCTTCACGGCCGGCATGTTCGCCGACCCGGTGGAGACGAGGCTCACCGGGCGCGGTTCGACCTTGTCCAGGTGGTCGAGCAGCGCCCGCCCGTGACCGCGTCGCGCGTGCGCGGGATCGATGATCAGGCGGGAGATCTCGACCTCGTCGTCGCTCAGCTCATAGGCAATCGCGCCGACGAGCGTGTCCTCGTCGTACCGCCCGAGCCAGTGTTCGGTCGACGCCATCAGGCCGTCGAGATCCTCCTGCAACGGCGGAATCCCGTCGAACCCGATCAGCTCGGCCTCCACGGCGTACGCCGCATGCTGAACCTCGAGAAGACGTCCGGCGAGCGTACGGTCGGTGACATCGAGGGGCCTGATCACGGGCGCCAGACTACGTGTTCTTCCAGTACCCGAGGGACTTGACGCGGTGCTTCGGAATCGCGAGGTCCTTCAGGACGTACGAGGTGAGCGCGCGAGTCGTCGTGGTGTCGCACGCGATCCAGACGAACGCGTCGGGTGTGACGAGATCACGCAACTCCGCCTTCACGCTCTCGACCAACTGCGCTCGCGGTACGGTCCGCAGCTCGTGATGGTCCGCGATCCGGAACGGCAGCTCGTGATCCGCCGCGTGCGTGGTCTCGAACCAGATCGTCGCGGGCAGCTTCGGGGCGATCGCGAGCAGCGAGTTGATCGCGGGGAGCGACGCCGGGTCGCCGACCACGAGCAGCCGCGGCGGCAGCGGATCCGGTACGTCGAACCCGGTCCCCTGGATTGTCGCCTCGATCGTGTCGCCCGGCTCGGCCTTGCAGGACCAATCGCTGGCGCACCCGTCGTGCAGCGCGAACTCCAGGCTGAACGTGCCGGCGTCGACATCCGGATCGACCAGCGTGTACGCACGTTGGTGCGGCTTGCCCGCGTTGTCGAACCACAGCCGTACCCACATCGTCGGATGGATGCCTACCGCCTGCAGCAAACCGCCGTCGGAGAAGTGCACACGGCGGTAACGCTCGGTGACCTGCTCCGCGCCCGTCACGGTGAAGACGAAGTCCTTCGCCCGGAAGAGCTTGAGCACCACGCCTTCCCAGCCGTGCCTCACGATGGACCTCCAGCGAGAATTGCACTTGTCGGGCAAGATAGCTGCCGAGTAAGTTAGCCAAGCCTAACCTAATCGATGTGGGGGATTTTGTGAACGCGAGGGTGTTCCGGGACACGTACGGCGTACCGCAGCTACAGGCCGGGGACCCGCTCGCGCTGGTGTATCTGCAGGGCGTGAACGCTGCCCGCGACCGGGCTTGGCAGATCGAGCTCGAGCGCCGCCGCTGCCTCGGGACGAGTGCCGCGTTCCTCGGGCCGGAGGCGGCCGGGTGGGACGTGTTCGCACGGCAGGCCCGGCTGGCGGACACAGCACAGCGGTGCTTCGAGTCGCTCGACGACGAGACACGCGCGTGGGTCAGCGCGTACGTCGACGGGGTCAACCACGCGCTGCCGGGTGCAGCGTTGCGCGCGCCGGAGTTCACGCAGACCGGGCTGACCCCGCAGAAGTGGGAGCCCTGGGCGCCGCTCGGGATCTGGCTGGCGGTGCACATCCTGTTCGCGGGGTTCCCGTCGAAGCTGTGGCGGACACACGTCGCGGAACAGCTCGGCGAGTCATCGCTGGACCTGTTCACGTCGGAGGGTCCACAGGGTGCCGGGAGCAACGGGTGGCTGATCCCGGGCACGCACACCGCGTCGGGCCAGGCGATCGTTGCGGGAGATCCGCATCGGTACGTCGAAAGCCCGGGCGTCTACCAGCAGATCCGGCTCAACTGCCCGGAGTACGACGTCTTCGGGCTGGCCGTACCGGGCATCCCCGGACTGGCGCATTTCGGCCACACCGGGTCGGTCGCATGGTCGATCACGAATGCGATGGCCGAC
>DASSDE010000254.1:0-18152 GCA_035697365.1 Kribbella sp.
GCCGAATCCTTCTTCGCCACCCTCAAAACCGAACTCATCCACCGCCGCACCTGGCCCACCCGCAGCGCCGCCACCAGCGCGATCTTCGACTACATCGAAGGCTGGTACAACACCCGCCGACGCCACTCCACCCTCAACTACCTCAGCCCGGCACAATACGAAGCCAACACCACGCTCACCGCCGACCAGGTAGCCTGACCACACCTCACATCGACCCTGTCCGTCGAAACGGGTCAACCCCAAGCAGCTCCGAGCCAGGTTCCCGGCCGGGAAGCTGTATATCGTGTGTGACAACTACGGACCGCACAAGAAGGCCGAGGTCGTCGCCTGGTGCGGACTCAACGGCGTCGAGCTGGTCTTCACCCCGAGCAACGCGTCGTGGCTGAACTGGATCGAGTGCGAGTTCACCGCCCTGCGCTACTTCACTCTCGACGGCAGCGACTACCCCAGCCACACCGCGCAAGAGAACGCGATCGCCGGCTACGTCCGCTGGCACAACAGACACGCCCAACCCAAACGACACTTCGCCGTCGACTCCAAGATCCGCCGCCCCGATTACCTACCCAACGTTGCTTGACGAGGCATTAGTCAGTGGCTGGCGTTCGCCAGGCGTACATGCCGCATCGGGGACACGCGGTGAGCGTGGGTGCTTCAGCCCGGGTTCGGGGCGATGCGGAGGGAACTGGCCTCGCCGCCTCCGGCCGCGCCCGGGTGACAACCAGCTCAGCTCGTCTTCAGGTATAGCCCACCAAGGCTGCCAATGGCGGTATCTGGGTAAGTGGCCCAATATTCTGTAAAGCAACCGTAGAGCGGGTCTCCGTTGAATCCGGGGTGCCGTCCGGGCGCACAATATGGCGAGGCGGAGTTTCCGACTGCCGACATGAAACCCTCGAGGTAGTAGTAGCTTGATCCGCCCGTGACGATTGGGCTGCCGGAATCTCCGGGCTGAACCCAGCCAGTAGACGGATTATCGGGGTCGTTGCGGTCGGGGTAGGCCTCGGTGTAGAAGCCTGGCTGGACCCAATGATCGTGGATCCACCAGCGTTCGTTGTCACGGAGAACGTACTGGTAGTGGCCGCTGCCGGAGGCGCTGCAGCTGCACGTCACCGGGCCCGCCCCCGAGAAGGGCCTCTCCATCCGACGCACCGGTATCGAGGTCGTTGTTTTCCAGTCCCCGAACCAGATTCTTCCGAAGTTTGAGGCCGTGCCGATGATCATGAAGTCCTTAGAGGGGACAAGATGCCCAGCGGCAACATTGATCGTCCCGATGACGTTGCCGCTGTCGTATCCGACCCACGTCCCGGAGCCGTTACCCGGCCCGCAGTGCGCCGCTGTGGACATGTAGTTATAGCTGCCGGCATAGAGAGAGGCCCCGGTCCCACATGCTGTGCCCGACGCACCCTGGATACGTATCAGGCTGCCGCCATAGAAAGGGGCCGAGTCACCGCACCTCGCCGGAACTGGGCAGCCGTTCGCGGCCGATGTGGAGCCGGTCAGTGGTGTGCGTCGATCCAGTGGTTTGGGGTCGATGATGCCGCGAAGGGTGATTGGGATGCCGGTGGTCGCCGTGGCCTTGACCTGGTCAAAGGCGTTGGGTGGCGCCTTGGAGCTCAGCGCGATGCTGATGCCCGAGTAGTCGGGCTCGCTTCCAATGGCGGACACAATGCCGTAGTTGTTTGCGGTTACGGCGTCCATCGCTTTGTTCAGCTCCGCGCGCGAGTACGGAGCTGGCTCGAAGGTCACCGGAACGGACTGAGCCGCCGCCAGGCTCTTCAGACCAGCGGGAACGGTGCCCTTCCAATAGACCAGGACCGTCGTTCGATCCTTCAGAATCCGCACGCCGCCCTCGCCGCTATCGCCGGGATGCTCAGCGATCCAATTCGCCAACGCACGCCCAGCCGCCTGAGCCGCCGTCTCCTGCGGCGGCAACTCCGCGTCTGAGTCACGATTTTGCCAGGCGTCGGCGACGTCGTGCTGCTCCATACTGGCCCACCTCCCGGACCTGCGTGGTTCGCGCAGTCCGCGCCCGCTCTTCCGGCGACGATCGGCTGTCGCGAAGCAACCGGCTGAGCCCGCGTGTCCATCGCGTGCTCGTACCCATTGCCCAACACTACAGACGGTGGCCGAATTGCCAGCGGCGCTATCGAGTCGTCCTCGACGAGACTCGATGCAAGGTCCGGTCCGGCCACCTCGCAGTCCTGGCTGGCGTCGAGGAGTATCGTGCGGATCGGTTGGGAGAACGACGGCCGCCTGCAGCAACCACGCCAGTCTGGTTGCACAGGCGGTTGCAGATCGCCAAGATTCACAGGCAATCGAGATAGACATCCTGGTCGCGGTCGCGACTCCGACGAACTGCCATGAACGTCACGGCACGGGTCAAGTTCGAACTTAAACTTTGCTGCTGGGACAGCTGGTCGAGCGGATGACATGATCGCATGTATGTGGCGTACTGGGGATTGAGCGCGATAGCCCCTGGTACTTCGTCGTGGGTAGCGTTGCAGTCGCGCTTGGCGGCCTTGGTGCAATCGCGGGCGACAGCTCTCTGCCAGGCTGGAGTCGCTCGCTCGCGGTGGCCGGCATGGTGATCAGCGTCGCGGTCCCCGTGTATGCCTCTGGCGGAAGTACCTGCGTAGCGGACGCGGGAGACACGGCAAGCGATGAGCGCTGAAGCCACCACTCTGGCCACCTCTTTGGACGCGAAATGCCAGCAAACCGAGGCGCATCGACAGCGGGCGTGGATTCCCAAGCCGCGGTTGCTGGAGCGCGCCTCGCAGTCTGCTGGCGGGGCAGTGACCACCAGTGCCCACACCATGGTTTATCCCATGGGTTTCAACGCAAAACGATGCCCGGAGCCAACAGGCGATGGGGTCCAGACGGCCAGAATCCTTGTGCCACAAGGGATCGGAGCATCAACACGCAACGATGGAGAGTGACTGCGTAGAAAGTGGGGGTTAGGGGTTCAAATCCGCTTACCGGCTCTCTGGGCAGGGGGCATAACCCGGGAGTCATGAACTCCTGGGGTTACAACTCGGCTGGAGCGCGACGCGGCGGTGCTGCTACCGACGACGGCCAGGTGTTCGGGGCGCCGTGTCGAGCTCGAGCAGGTGGTCGTCGACGGTGAACAGGTGCGCAGCCATCCGGGTCCGGGCACGGCTGGTGGGCGCTGAGCGCCGTCAGGATCGAGACGTGCTCGTGGTGAGCGGTCTCGTCGGCGCCCGGGCGCGCGCTGGACCGACACCGCTGATCGCGCATCATGCGCCCGCCGAGAACAGAGATGAAGGCGGCCAGTACCGGGTTGCCGCTCGCTTCGGCGACGATGCGGTGGAAGGCGATGTCGTTCTCGATCACGGCCTCGTGATCGGGCTGTTCGCGGGCCAGTTCGGTCTCGTTGCGGCCCAGCAGGTCGGCGGAGACGGCCAGCTCCCGAGCGCCGATGTGCCGTGCCGCGAGCGCGGCTGCCTCGGTCTCCAAGATCCGCCGTACCAGGTGCAAGTGCTGTGGGCTGCTGGTGTAATGCAGATCGACCACGAAGCTGATCGGTGCGAGCAGCGTCGAGAAGTCCAGAGCGGTGACATAGGTGCCGGCACCCTGGCGCGTCTCGAGGACGCCCATCACCGAGAGCGCCCGCACCGCCTTGCGGAGCGGGCTCCGTGAGACCCCGAGCGTCGTCGCGAGATCATTCTCGATCGGTAGCCGGTCACCCGGCCGGAGCCGGCCGTCGACGATCATCTCCCGGATGCTCTCGACCACGACGTCGGCCTGTGACCGGCCGAGCGCACGAGGCCGCGCGTCGGCCGGTCCCAGGTCCATGACGCCTCCTGACACATTGCTCAGAGATGGGGTGCTCCCCGGGGCACCCCGAGCAGGCGGGGTCATCAGAACAGGCTCTGCTTGGCCACACGCCGGGCCAACGAGTTCGCGACCAGTACCAGGATGAGCGAGATCACGGATTTGAACAGACCGATCGCGGTGGCGTAGGAGTACTGCGGGATCGCCGACGCGAACGCGACCTGGAACGAGTAGGTGTCGATCACCTGGGAGACGGACTGGTTGAGCGGCGACTGCATGAGCAGGACCTTCTCGAAGCCGACGCTCAGCAACTGGCCCATGTTGAGGATGAGCAGCGTGATGCTCACCGGCAGGATCCCAGGCAGGTCGATGTGCCAGCTCCGGCGCAGGATACTCGCGCCGTCCACCCGTGCGGCCTCGTGCAGCTCCGGACTGATCCCGGCCAGCGCCGCCAGATAGATGATGGCCGAGTAGCCAACCATCTGCCAGGCCCCCGACCACACGAAGGTGTGCCGGAACCAGCCCACGCCGAGGAAGTTGACGGTGTGACCGGTAATGCCCGAGATCATGTTGTTGACGACACCCGTCGTCGGCGAGAACAACATGATGATGATGCCGACCACAACGACTGTCGAGATGAAATAGGGCGCGTACGTGATCAGCTGCACGATCCGGCTGAACCTGGGCGCCCGCAAGGAGTTGAGCAGCAGGGCAAGAACGATCGGCAGCGGGAACAGCGCGATCAGACCGTAGATGTTGAGGACCAGTGTGTTCCAGAGCACCGGCCAGAACTGGTACGAGTGGATGAACTGTTCCACGTACTTGAAGCCGATCCACGGGCTGCCGTTGATGCCGCTGGCGGAAGCGGCGGTCGGGAGGGGCCGATGAGGAGCCAGCGGGACAGTGGTGTGCGTTTGGTGGATCAGACACACGCCGGCGATCGTGACCAGGCCGATGACGCCGGACATCAGCCAAGGGCCGATGCCGCGGTCGCGCTCGGCGATGCCGATGCTGTGGACGGCGAGCGTCACCGCGGCCGGAGGCTGGACTCTCATCTGCGCCTCTTCGCGGGCCGGATCGGGAGTTGTCCGTTGGCTATGTTTGACCGATCTATCGACTCCCTCTTGCCTTGAAGGGATCGACCATTCGACTGGCCGAGAGGGGCTGCAGTTGTGCGGGCAATACTCCTGAGCGGCACGTTGGCGGTGGTTTGCTCGCTGCTGGGGACCGGTTTGCGGTCAGATGGTTCTCCCGGCACGGCTTCGGCCAGCCGATCCGGCGCGATGGCCCGACGACGCATCAGGTCAAACGGGGTACGCCGACCATGGGCGGTCTCGTGATCCTGCTGAGTGCCACCGCGGCGTACTTGGTGGCGACGTTCTTGACGCGGGGGTGGCCGAGTGCCAGCGCCTGGCTCTTGATGCTGCTGTTCCTCGGTTGCGGGGTGATCGGGTTCGTCGACGACTTCATCAAGGTCTATACCCAGGACAACCGGGGGCTGAGCGGCCGGGCCAAGATGGCAGGTCAGACGCTGATAGCGCTCGCTTTCGGAATCCTGGCCACACAGGTGTTCGCCCATGAGCGCGGCGTCCGGCCGGCATCGCAGTACCTCTCCACCACTCACGATTGGGGGATCAAGCTGCCGGTGGTCGTCGTACTGCTGCTGATCTGGTTCATCGTCGCTGCGACGTCCAACGGCGCCAACCTCACCGACGGGGCCGACGGTCTGCTCGCCGGGTCCTCGGCGCTGATCTTCGGCGCGTACACCATCGTGAACATCTGGCAGAACAACCAGCTGTGCAACTCCGCGCGCGCGAACGTGGTGGAGGCGCAGTGCTACCAGGTGCGAGACCCGCTCGACCTCGCGGTCTTCTCCGCCGCCATCGCCGCGGCCTGTGTCGGCTTCCTGTGGTGGAACGCCAAACCCGCACGGATCATCATGGGCGATGTCGGCTCTCTCGCGATCGGCGGCGCCTTGGCCGGCCTGGCCATCATGTCCCGAACCGAACTCCTGATGGCCGTCATCGCTGGTCTGTTCGTTCTCGAGCCCCTGTCCGTGCTGGTCCAGATGACCGGCTTCAAACTGACCAGACGTCTCACCGGCACGGGCCGCCGTCTCTTCCGCATCACCCCCATTCATCACCACTTCGAACACGCTGGATGGGACGAGGTCACGGTCGTCATCCGCTTCTGGATCGTCGCCGGTATCTCGGTAGCAGCCGGTCTAGGAATCTTCTACGCCTCCTGGCTGACCTGAACAATCCCGACCGGCTGTCGCGCAGGATCAACACCACTGTCGTCGCGATCTGAACTACTGCAGACGCCACGAACAGCGGAGTCGGCCACCCGAAGCGCAAGCGCACGTCATTTCTTCAGTCGGCAGCCCCACCGCGGAGACACTCCCGCGGACTACCACCGCCACCTGAGCTACGTGTCGATGTGCGAAGTCATCTGCACGGATGTCCGTGCTCGTCTGCAAGCGGAGGTCGGCCGGCGACGTGGGTCGTTTGGCCGAATGGACGTGACGCGACAGGTGCTTGGAGTGCGCGAACGTATCGGGGCGAGGCTGCCTGGCGAGGACAGACGGCCGTTGGCGGGCTGATAATGAGGGGATGTCGGTGATGGACCTGCCTGAGTTCGATGCCGCGCTGATGTACGCGGTCGAGGCGCTGCGGGAGGGACTGGCTGTCGTCGTGGCGAATCCCAGTCCGATGACGTACGGCGTGATCGCCCGCGATGCCGGCGCGGTGAATCGCCTGAAGGGTCGCCCCGTCGACCAACCAGTCGGGATCTCGGTCCACACCGAGGCCGCGCACGATCAACTGTTCCAGTGCCTCGATCTGCGCAGCGACGGCCTCGCGATGGTCGATTTCGCGCTCGCCGAGCGAATCACCGTGCTCGCGCCGATCCGGTCGGATCCGGCGATGCCCGAGTGGCTGGCACCCGCGATCCAGGATGGCTGGGTGCTGTTCTTCGACGGCTCCTGGGGACCGACTTGGTTCCTGTGGCAGAGCCACCCGTTCCTGTACGGAAGCAGCGCCAATCGAACCGGCGAGGCCCCGGCTGCCTCGGCCGCGGAGGCCCACGCGCAGTTCCCCGACCGTACCGTCATGATCATCGATGCCGACGACCAACGTGAGCCGGCCACCGCCTACGGCCCGAGCACAATCATCCGGGTCGCTCGCGACGGCCGACCGGCCCTGCATCGATCGGGCGTCCAGGACCTAGCGTTGGGTGGACCCGATGCACTGCTCGGCCGTCTGCGCCAGTTCCAGTCCGCGGTCGCCGTCCTGGACGGCTCGGCCAGTTCGCCGTTGGGTAGGACCTATCTGTCGACCGCGGTGGACGAGGACGGACTGCCCAAACAGCTGGTGCCGAACACGCGCGTCCGGCTCGGGTTCGCGCGACAGCCCAACAAGAACGAAGGCGACCCGCGAGTGTGGGACATCCTGAGAGCCGGTGTCGGCTGCAACGCCCTCGGCACAGCCGTTGGGGCCGGCGAACTGCTGGCCGGCGGCCGCTTGACGGTCTCTGGACTCGGCGGCACCCAGGTCGGCTGCGAACCGCCGCTTCGGGACCAAGAGGAATGGTTGATGACGTTCCTGACCAGCGAACCCTCCTGGCGCCTGAACGGCGACGAGCTCACCCTGACCTCAGGCGGTACGACGATCACACTGCTGGACCGCAAGATCGCGCAACCGGACTTCCCGCTCGACGGCATCAAATGGATGATCGTCACCACCATCACCAATGGCGACACGCGCCAAGGCTACGGCCGGACCGAGGATGCCTGGATCCGCTTCGACGACGGGCACCTCACCGGCTGGAACGGAGGCACCGCGCTCACCGGTTCCGTAACCCGCAACAACACAGAACTGAGCTTCAGCGACATCGTCGTCACCGGGCGCGCCGAAACAGCCGAGACCGCTGCCATGCAGACCGCAATCCTCGACACCCTCGGTCCCGCGGTCTCCTACACCATCGACCACAACCACCTGACGCTTCTGGCTCCATCCGGCATCGGCCTCGACCTGAGAGCGGGAAAGGGCCGGTAAGGCTCTCACCTGGTGACGTCGTCGGCCTGCGACGCGGACCTCGATGACGTAGGCGCGCCACGCAGGCCAGCAGCGGGCTTCGCCACTCACCGTTTTACTCACCGCAATGAACGGTATGAGTTGACAAACGACGCCACACGGTCGGCACTCTCCAGCGGAGAGTCGCCAGGTCAGCGGAAACTTTCAAGCGCTCACGAGTAATGTCAAGAAAGCTGGTCCCCTAGAGCGGGGATTAGGTGTCGAACTAGCAAGGCGAACTGTTCGACGTAGAGGACGGGACCGCGCTCAGCCCCGATGCCGCACGCCGGGGGACTTGTCGTGGTGATGGACACGTCCTCAGCGCAGACATGTTCACCTTGCGACCGCCTAGTCGGCCTGTTCTCTGGATCGGTCAGCGTTTGGCGTGAGTGATGAGTCAGTTTGCACGACGCGATGCCGGTTCACGACGGCGCGCATGGACCGTGTCGGCAGGAGATCTTGTTCCGTCACTGTTCCGTGGAGAGCTGCGCAACGACGGTCAGGCTTGGGTATCGACGGGTGTGATCGATATACGACTCCGGTCCGCATCGGGCCGGAGTCGTTGGCTGAGGTTCCGCCTAGTTTTGGGTGGCTTTGAGCTGGTCGCGGTGGTTGTTGAGCCAGGTGGGGAAGGACTGGAGGTCCGGGTTGAGTTCGCGGACGTTTTCCAGGTTGCGGTTGCCGGTGAACTCGTCGTGGTTCTCGGCGTAGAACTGGAACATGTTTGCCATTTCTACGGCCATGGGGAACGGGTAGGTGCGGTATTCCTCGATGGTCGGGGCGTGGTACGTGACCTCTTCGCCGAGGGCGTCGGAGAGGGCGGCGGCGTACTGGGCGCCGGTCAGGTGGTCGCCGGCGATGCTGATGGTTTCGCCGATCAGGTCGGGGCGCTGGAGGATCGCGAAGGCGGTACGGCCGATGTCGTCGGTGGCCACGCCGGACAGCCGCTGAGCGCCCATCGGCAGCGAGATCGTCAGCCTGCCGTCGGCGTTCCGGGTCGGCGGCATCGTGGTGATGAACGCATCGAAGTAGAACGTCGTCCGCAGGAAGGTTGTCGGCACGCCGTACTTGGTGAACAGCTCGTCCGCCTCGCCCTTCGCGTCGAAGTGCGGCACCCGGTACCGCCCGTCGTCCAGGCTCGGTACGTCGTCGCGGCCGTCGAAGAACGGGCGAGTGTCCTCGAGCGTCGACCAGACCAGGTGCTGTACGCCGGCGTCGCGGGCTGCCCGCGCGGCGCTCTCGGCCTGGGCGAGCTCCATCTCGGCGCGGGTCCGGGTGGCCTCCTCCTCGGCGGACAGCGGCGCCCAGTAGTTCGTCACGACGAACGCACCGTACGCACCGTCGAACGCGGTCCGGAGGCTCGCCTCGTCGTCGAGGTCCGCAGCGACGACCTCAGCACCGGCGGTGGCGAGTTCCCTCGCCTTGGCGGACTCGGTGCTCCGGGTCAGTGCGCGGACGGTGAAGTCGCCGGACGGGTCCGCCAGGATCGCGCGGACCAGTGCGCCGCCCTGCGCCCCGGTAGCACCGACGACAGCGATCAGCTTGCTCATAGCCACTCCCGAAAGTCTTGGGTTGATGTGTCAACCTAACCGATCGTAGCGCGTCTGGTTGATGTGTCAACCCAGGCGGGTACGATGGGTTTCGTGAACGAGGGACCGTGGCTGGACGACGACGAGCAGAAGGCGTGGCGGAGCTATCTGCTGATGAAGCGGACGCTCGAGACGCACCTCGAGCGGCACCTTCAGCGCGAGTTCGGGCTGTCCAGTTCGGATTTCGAGATCCTCGTGAATTTGTCCGAGTCGGAGTCCGGGCGGATGCGCGCGTTCGAGCTCGGGCGGGCGACCCAGTGGGAGAAGAGCCGGCTGTCGCACCACCTGACCCGGATGGAGAAGCGCGGCCTGATCCGCAAGGAGGCCTGCGAGTCGCGGTATCCGGAGATCGCGATCACCGCGGACGGCCTGGCCGCGATCAAGGAGTGTGCCCCGGTGCATGCGGCGCGGGTCCGGGAGTTCTTTGTGGATGTGTTCGGTCCGGAGCGGCTGACCATGCTCGGTGAGGTTTCCGACGAGATCGTCGACACGATCGGCAAGCATTGTGAGTCGGACTGTCCGTTCGAGTCGCGGCCCTGAGAGTTGCTGGTCCTGAGAGCTGCGCTCAGAGAGCTTTCAGGAGAACTTGACGGTGGCTTGAGCTTCTCTTGGAGTGCTGCTGAGGGGCGTCGGCCGAGGCTTGCGGCATGGTCAGCACAGATGAAGCTCATCCCAGTCGCCCGCGTTGGTTGCGCCGGGCCTCGGCGGCCGCTGTCGCCACTGCGGTGCTCGGCGTCGGCGCCACCGGGATCTCGGTAGCAGTCGCATCGAAGCACGCGAACAGCGCCGGCACCGGTACGTCGGCGACGTCCAGCGGCTCGGGGTCCGGCAACAGCAGTTCCAACTCCGGGCCAGGCGACAACAGCAGTTCGAACTCTGGGGCCGATGGGAGTGGGCTTGGGTCGGCGGATTCTGGGTCGACTTCGCAGGGCCGGAGCAACGGGTCATGAGTGCCTCGCGGACCTGGTCGGCCTGGAGTTGCACGGTCCGGCTGACCGTCGACGACCCGGCCGTACTGGGGGCGGCCTGCGGGGAGCTCAAGGCACTGATGGACCGCGTCGACAAGGCTGCGAGCCGGTTCCGTTCCGACTCTGAACTGTCGATTGTCAACCATCGCGCTGGGGCGCTCGTCCCCGTGTCGCGGCTGCTCGTCGAGCTGGTCGACGTGAGCCTGGTCGCGGCGCAGGTGAGCGGCGGCGCAGTCGATCCAACTGTTGGGCCTGCGGTGATCGCGGCCGGCTACGACGCCGACATCGAGACGGTACGTCGCCGCTTCCCAGAACCACTCGCAGACTCGGGGCTGGTTGTTGGATGGCGGGAGGTGCGGCTGAATCGGAAGCTTGCGCTGCTAGGCGTGCCTGAGGGTAGTGCTCTCGATCTAGGGGCCAGCGCGAAGGCTTGGACTGCGGACCGGGCTGCGAACGTACTCAGCAGGCGCTACGGCTGTGCAGTGCTCGTTGAGATCGGCGGCGACCTGCGTGCCGCGGGTGTACCGACCAAGCCATGGGTCATTACCGTCGCCGAACGTGCAGGAGACCCTGGCGTCCTCGTCACGCTGTCGCACGGCGGTCTCACCACGTCGACCCGCACAGTACGGCGCTGGCAGACGCCGACCGGGTACGCCCATCACGTCATCGACCCGCGCACGGGTTCGCCCGCGGACGGGAAGTACCGGACCGCCTCGGTGTGGGCGCCGACAGCCGTACGCGCGAACACGTTCAGCACTGCCCTGGTCGCCACCGGGGACGCCGCACTGGGCCGGCTGAAGCTCGCTGGACACCCCGCGCGGCTGATCGACGCGGATGGCGACGTCACCGAGCTGTCCGGTTGGCCGACCGCGAGCAGGGCCGCCTGATGACGCTCTGGTACCTGGCCCGCGCGGCCGGCGTCGTCACGCTGATCATGTTCACCCTGTCCGCCGTACTCGGCATGGTGATGCCGCGAGTGCAGATGGCGGAGCGGAGGTTCTGGCTGCAGTACGTGCACCGGTCGGCAGCCGCGACGGGCCTGGTGCTGCTTGCGACCCACGTGACCGCGGTCATCACCGACAGCTTCGTGAACATCAGCCCAGCCGTCTTGGTCTGGCCGTTCGCCTCCGACTACAGGCCGTTCGCAATGGCAGTCGGTGCATTGGCCCTGTACGGCCTGGTGCTGACTGCTCTGGTCGGGGCTGCCCGCGGCCGCCTGGCTGTGTCCGAGTCGTTCACGAGGTACTGGCGGAGGCTGCACATCGCTGCGTCGGTCGGCTGGTTGCTGTCCATCGGGCACGCACTGCTGGCCGGTACGGATCGCGGTACGCCGTGGATGCTCGGCATCACGCTTGGCTGCCTGGCTGCTGTAGCGACTGCTGGTGCGTACCGCCTGAACGCCCTGCCCACGAGAGCTTGGAGGACCCAGTGATCACCGTCGACGACATCCGGGTGATCGGTGAGCCTCGAGTGCTCGCCGGCCTCGACCAGGGCCGCCTAGACCTCCAGCGGCACCTCCTGACGCATGGGCCGCAGCCTGAGCTGACCCGTGACGACTACACGCAGCTCTGTGTGGCAGTAGGGGTCAGGGGGCGTGGCGGAGCTGCGTTCCCGATCGCCGTGAAGCTGCAGGATCTCCCACGACGCGGTGTGGAGGCGGTAGTCATCAACGGCTCCGAGAGCGAGCCGTTGAGCCGCAAGGACCGTCTACTGCTCACTAGGTCGCCGCATCTGGTTCTGGACGGTGCAGTCGGGCTGGCCCACGCAGTACGGGCGCCGCACGTGCTCATCGCCGTACACGATCCGGACGCCGCCTCGTCGCTGCGTGAGGCTCTGATGGAGCGTGATGATCGGCTGGCGATCGAAGTACGCGACACGCCAGGTCGGTTTGTCGCAGGCGAGGCTCGTGCGGTGCTAAGTGCCCTGGAGGGTGGTAGGGCGGTACCGCCGGGTCGGCGCGTGCTTCCGACGCAGAAGGGTTACCACCGGCGTCCGACGTTCCTCTCGAACGTAGAGACCTTCGCCCAGCTCGCCGTACTGGCACGGCTCGGCTCCCGCGGCTTCAGCAGGACCGGGCTGATCAGTGAGCCCGGTACGCAACTGCTGACGGTCGACGGAGCCGTCCAACGGCCCGGTGTGATCGAGACACCGACCGGTATCCCGCTGGAGACAGTCCTGCAGTACGCCGGTGCAGATGCAGGCCCCGTACTGCTCGGCGGGTACCACGGGCGCTGGCTGCCGCAGACGAGTGGCATCACGCTGCAACGGCCGGAGGTGTCCGCAGGCGTCGTCCTGGCTCTCGGCCAGCACACCTGCCCGCTCGGTGAGGTCACCAGGGTCGCCGAGTGGCTGAGAGGCCAGTCAGCCGGTCAGTGCGGGCCGTGTGTCTTCGGCCTGGCCTCACTGGTCGACGACTTCGCCAGGCTGACCGTGGGCGACCCACAGGGCTGGTACGACGCCCAGCGGCACCTCGGGCTGATCCCAGGGCGCGGAGCGTGCGCGCACCCGGACGGGACTGCGAGGTTCCTCACATCGGCGCTCGAGGTCTTCGACGAGGACGTACGGCGGCATCGCACCGGGCGCGGGTGCGGACGGCCGGTGCTCGGTGTGCTCGGAGGTACCCGATGAACAAGCTCGAGATCGACTGGACCCGCTGCGACGGACACGGGCTGTGTGCAGGCCTGATGCCCGACGACATCGCCGTCGACGAGTGGGGATTCCCGGTTCTGCGCGGCCGCGAAATCACCCCCGGTGAGCTCCCGGACGCGCGCCGCGCAGTCCTCGCCTGCCCCGTACTTGCACTACGCCTCACGTATCGATGACAGGCCCGTCCCGACACCACACCAGTGACAAAGGTGGACTAATCTCTGAGTGACCGCACAACGTCGTGCGGTCCGGCGGGACCGACGCCGACGTCACGTGTGGAGACGGTGGGGAATGCAGAGCAAGCTGGACGTTCTGAAGGCTGATGTGATCGCCAAGGCGGTGGCCACGGGAGCACATGGGCACGACAAAGTGGTCGACCCGGTCAAGCTGAAGACCTTCCTCGAGCAGTACTACCGGCACGTCGCCGCCGAGGACGTCGCCGAGCGCCAGCCGAACGACTGCCTGGGCGCCGCGCGGCACCACTACAAGTCCGCCATGTCGCGCCCGCAGGGCACCGCGAAGGTGCACGTCTTCACGCCGACCCTGGAAGAGCACGGCTGGTCCGCGAACGGACGCACCGTGGTCGAGATCGTGATCGACGACATGCCGTTCCTGGTGGACAGTGCCTCGATCGCGATCACCGACCGCAACCTCGAGCTCCAGCTCCTGATCCACCCGCAGTTCGTGGTCCGCCGCGACGTCGCCGGCACGCTGCAGGAGGTCCTCGACGACACCGCGTCCGCGGACGGGCACGACCTGGTCCGCGAGAGCTGGATGCACCTCGAGGTCGACCGGATCGCCGACGCCGCCGAGCACCGCGCGCTCGAGGACGAGCTGCAGAAGGTCCTGAACGACGTCCGCGAGGCCGTCGAGGACTGGCCGAAGATGCACGAGAAGGCGGTCAGCATCGCCGCCGGCCTGAACTCCGCCGACCTCCCGGTGCCGGAGAGCGAGGTCGAGGAGGCCCGCGAGCTGCTCGAGTGGCTGGCCGACGAGCACTTCACCTTCCTCGGCTACCGCGAGTACGACTTCACGATGGAGGGTCCGCAGGGCATCCTGCGCGGCCGCCCCGGGACCGGGCTCGGCATCCTCCGTCCGGACCCGAAGCCGGGCTCCGGCAAGCTGCCGCCGGAGGTGAGCGCCAAGGCGAAGGAGCAGAAGCTGCTGATCCTCACCAAGGCGAACTCCCGCTCCACGGTGCACCGGTCGACCTACCTGGACTACGTCGGCATCAAGCAGTTCGACGACGCCGGCAACCCGGTCCGCGAGTGCCGCTTCATCGGCCTGCTGTCGTCCACGGCGTACACCGAGAGCGTCATGCAGGTCCCGGTGCTGCGGCGCAAGGCACTGGAGCTGTTCCGCCAGACGGGCTTCGACCCGAACAGTCACAGCGGCAAGGGCCTCCTCGACGTACTGGAGACGTACCCGCGCGACGAGCTGCTGCAGGCCCCAGTGGAGGACCTGCTGCCGATCGTGCAGTCGGTGCTGCACCTGCAGGAGCGGCGTGCCGTCAAGCTGTTCGTACGCCGCGACGTCTACAACCGGTACTTGTCCTGCCTGGTGTACCTACCGCGTGATCGCTACACCACTGCGGTCCGGCTGCGCATGCAGCAGATTCTGAAGGACGCCATCGGCGCCGAGTCGGTGACGTACGCCGCGTACGTCACCGAGTCCGTACTGGCCCGCGTGCACTTCGTCGTCCGCATGAAGCAGGGTGAAACCGTCGGTGAGTACGACGCGGACCTGCTCGAGCAGCAGGTCATCGAGGCGACGCGGGCCTGGGAGGACGACTTCACCGCGGCACTGCACGCGCACGGCGGCGACGGTGCGGTCACCAAGCTGTTCCGGCGGTACGCGCACGCGTTCCCGGAGGCGTACAAGGAGGACTTCGACGCGCGCGTCGCGGTCAACGACGTACACGTGCTGGACGGACTGCCGGTCGACAACGGGCTGGCGATGTCGCTGTACAGCCCGATCGACGAGGAGTGGGAGGGCGAGCGTCGCTTCAAGGTGTTCCGCACCGGCTCGGCGCTATCGCTGTCGCAGGTCCTGCCGCACCTGTCCGCGATGGGCGTCGAGGTCGTCGACGAGCGCCCGTACGAGATCCGCTGTGCCGACGGCACGATGGCCTACATCTACGACTTCGGGCTGAAGGCGCCGGAGGACACGGAGGAGCGCGAGGAACTGCGCACCATGTTCTCCGACACGTTCCAGGCGGTCTGGGAGGGTCGCGCCGAGTCCGACAAGCTCAACGCGCTGGTGCTGCGGGGCAGCCTCAGCTGGCGGCAGGTGTCGATCCTGCGCGCCTACCAGCGGTACCTGCGCCAGGGCGGCACGCCGTTCGGCCAGGACTACATCGAGAACACCTTCCTGAACCACGTGGACGTGGCCGGCCTGCTGGTACAGCTGTTCGAGACCAGCTTCGACCCCGCGCGCGGCCCGGCCGACGACCCGGACCGTACGATGCGCACGGACCAGCTGGAGAAGGAGATCCTGGCTGCGCTCGACACGGTGCAGAGCCTGGACGAGGACCGCATCCTGCGCTCGTACCTGACCGTCATGAAGGCGACCCTCCGGACGAACTACTTCCAGCCGGACGCCGACGGCCGCCCACGGTCGTACATCTCGCTGAAGCTGGAGCCGAAGGCGATCCCGGACCTGCCGCAGCCGCGGCCGGCGTACGAGATCTTCGTCTACTCGCCGCGGGTCGAGGGTGTGCACCTGCGGTTCGGCGCCGTGGCCCGCGGTGGTCTGCGCTGGTCGGACCGCCGGGAGGACTTCCGGACCGAGGTGCTCGGCCTGGTCAAGGCGCAGATGGTGAAGAACTCGGTGATCGTGCCGGTCGGCGCGAAGGGCGGTTTCTACGCCAAGCAGCTGCCGGATCCGTCGGTGGACCGGGATGCCTGGCTGGCCGAGGGCATCGCGTCGTACAAGACGTTCATCTCCGGGCTGCTGGACATCACGGACAACATCGTTGCCTCCGACATCGTTCCGCCACGGGACGTGGTCCGGTACGACGGCGACGACGCCTACCTGGTGGTTGCCGCCGACAAGGGCACGGCGACGTTCTCGGACATCGCGAACGGCGTCGCGAAGGAGTACGGGTTCTGGCTGGGGGACGCGTTCGCGTCCGGCGGCTCGGTCGGGTACGACCACAAGGCGATGGGCATCACCGCCCGCGGCGCGTGGGAGTCGGTCAAGCGGCACTTCCGCGAGCTCGGCCACGACTGCCAGCACGAGGACTTCACGGTCGTCGGTGTCGGGGACATGTCGGGCGACGTGTTCGGCAACGGGATGCTGCTGTCGGAGCACATCCGGCTGGTCGCCGCGTTCGACCACCGGCACATCTTCCTGGACCCGTCGCCTTCGGCTGCGAGCTCTTTTGCCGAGCGCCGGCGGCTGTTCGACCTGCCGCGGTCGTCGTGGGCGGACTACGACCGGTCGCTGATCTCCGCCGGCGGTGGCGTGTTCCCGCGTACCGACAAGGCGATTCCGGTGTCCGCGGAGGTCCGCGAGGCGCTCGGCCTCGAAGGCGCCGTGACGAAGTTGACGCCGGCCGAGCTGATGAACGCGATCCTGAAGGCGCCGGTCGACCTGTTCTGGAACGGCGGCATCGGCACGTACGTGAAGTCGTCGGCGGAGTCGCACGCCGACGTCGGCGACAAGGCGAACGACGCGATCCGGATCGACGGCTCGCAGTTGCGCGCCCGCGCGGTCGGTGAGGGCGGCAACCTCGGCTTCACCCAGCTCGGCCGGATCGAGTACGCCGCGGGCGGCGGCCGGATCAACACCGACTTCATCGACAACGTGGCCGGCGTGGACACCTCGGACCACGAGGTGAACATCAAGATCCTGCTCGACACCGTGGTCGCGGACGGCGACCTGACCGAGAAACAGCGCAACGACATCATTGCGTCGATGACCGACGAGGTCGGCGCCCTGGTGCTGAAGAGCAACTACCGGCAGAACATCGCGCTCGCGAACGCTGCCGAGCAGGCGCCCGCGCTCCTGCACGTCCACCAGGACTGGGTACGGCGGCTGGAGAAGCAGGGCCTGCTGAACCGCGAGCTGGATTTCCTGCCGAGCATCAGCGAGTTCAAGCGGCGCAAGGCGGACGGCCGTGGGCTGACCTCGCCGGAGCTGTCGGTACTGGTCGCGTACACCAAGATCGTGATGGAAGCCGAGCTGCTCACGACCTCGCTCCCGGACGATCCGTTCCTGAAGCACAAGCTCGCCAGCTACTTCCCGAAGGCGATCAAGGAGCGGTTCGCCGACCAGATCCAGAGCCACCAGCTGCGCCGCGAGATCATCGCGACGCAGGTCGTGAACGAGTTCGTGAACACGTCCGGCATCACGGCGTACCACCGGCTCTCGCTGGAGACCGGCGGCACCGTCGAGGACGTCGTCCGCGCGAACCTCGCGGCCAGCAGGATCTTCGCGCAGCCGGAGCTGCTGTCCCGCAACGCCGAGCTGGACAACGTGGTCGACGCCGAGACGCAGACCGGTATGCGGCTCGAGACCCGCACGCTGGTCGAGCGGGCGACCCGCTGGCTGGTTTCGAACCGGCGGCCTCCGGTGGACATCGAGGAGCTGATCGAGTTCTTCGGACCGGGCATCGCGAAGCTGACGGCGGCGTTGCCCGACGTCCTGCGCGGCCGGGAGCTGGCGCTGTTCGAGCAGCGCCGCGAAGCCCTGGTGCAGAAGGGGGTTTCGGAGGATTTCGCGACCCGGATCGCGGTGCTGCCGCCGGCCTACGCCGGTCTCGGTGTCGTGGAGACGGCGTCCCGCGACGACATCGACATCCTCGAGGTCGCCAAGGTTCACTTCGCGCTCGGCGAACGCCTGCAGCTGGGCCGTTTCCTCGAGCGGATCATCGGACTGCCCCGGACCGACCGCTGGCAGACGATGGCCCGCGCCGCGCTCCGCGACGACCTGCACGCGGTGCACGCCCGCCTGACCCGCCAGGTCCTCGGCGCCACCGACGCCTCCGCCGAACCCGAGGACCGCGTCATCACCTGGCAGGACCAGAACGCGGTCGGCCTGTCCCGCGCCTCGTCGATGCTCGAGGAGATCGTCGAAACCGACGG
>DASSDE010000255.1:0-5499 GCA_035697365.1 Kribbella sp.
GACATGCGGATCGGTGTCGCGCTCCTGCTCTCACTGGTGTTCCTGACCGTTGCCGCGTCGACAGCTGCCGGTGCAGTGGGTACGGCACTCGACCAGGCCGCTCCTGCGCGTGCATTGCGGCGTTCCGGCGTACCACTGCAGGTGATCGAGCGAGCCGCTCGGCTGGCTGCCGTCGTACCGGTGATCGGTGTCGGGCTGCCCGTGGTCGGGTTCGGAGCGCTGTGCGGACTGGCGTTGAGCGGCGGGAAGGTCATCACCCAGGGCAGCTCCGGCGCGATTCTCCTGCTGGGACAGGTGGTCGCGGGCCTCGTCCTGGTCGCGGTGGCGGGCGCTGCCGGTGCACCGGTGCTGCGGAAGGCAAGTGCGAACTGATCGCGGTTGTCAACAGGCACGGTCGAAGGGTCGAACGCTCCGGTGCACGGTCGTGCGAGGATGAGGGCATGCGTGACCTGAATGCACCGGAGCTCGCGGACGCGTCAGCGGACCTGCGCGAGGCGATCGATCGGTGCGGCTACTACCCCGACGTGGTGACGGACTCGCTCGAGGTGGCGATCGCCGACGAGCCGATCCGGGCGTACGTGCTGCAGCACGAGCCGACGTTCGACCGCGACGAGGTCCGGCGGCACATCACGATCCTGGCGCTGACCCCGAGCCGGCTGATCGTCGGGCACACCGACGAGCACGCCGCCGACGAGCTGATCCGCGCGCCGTACGCGTCGACCTCCACCGAGGCGATCCCGCTGCAGCGCATCAACGCCGTCGTGGTGAACCGCGTCGTCCCGAACCCGGCCGGTTACGCGTCGGGCAAGGCCGACCCGGCGGTGGCCGGCAGCGGTGAGGTCGTGCTGACGATCGGCTGGGGCATGGTGAACCGGATCGACCTGGAGCCCGCCGTCTGCGCCGACCCGAACTGCGAGGCCGACCACGGCTACACCGGCTCGGTCGCGGCCGACGACATCTCGTTGCGGATCAGCGCCGCCGCTGACGGCCCGGCCGGGATCCAGCAGGTGCTCGAGTTCGCGAAGGCGCTCTCGTTCGCGACCAGCAGGTAGTGCCGTGATCGTGCCGGTCTCCCCGCAGTACGGTGGTGGCGCACTCGCCGACGTACTGCCGTCCGTCGCCGGCGCGCTGTCGATGCGGGGCGAGACCAACCTGCTCGATCTGCCGCCCGCACCGCGGTATGCCGTCCTGCTCTTCGACGGCCTCGGCTGGAACCTCCTTCAGCGGTACGCCGAAGCCGCGCCGTACCTGTCGTCGCTGATGCCGAAGGGCCGCAGCCTGACGGCCGGTGTGCCGTCGACGACGGCGGTGAGCCTGACCAGTCTGGGCACCGGCCTGCCGCCGGGCGCGCACGGCATCGTCGGCTACACGTCGATCGTGCCGGAGACCGGCGCGCTGCTGAACGCGTTGCAGTGGGACGCGCCGGTGGATCCGCGACGCTGGCAGCCGCACGGGACCGTGTTCGACCGCATGACTGCGGCCGGTGTCGCGGCGCGCAACGTGAGCAAGGGGCGGTTCGAGACGTCCGGCCTGACAGCCGCGGCGTTCCGGGGGAGCGCCCATCGTGGCGCGGACACCATCGAGGACAGGCTCGACGCGACCCGCTTCGCCAGCCGCGAAGGACAGTCCTCACTCGTCTACGTGTACGACTCACAGCTCGACTACATCGGCCACCAGCAGGGCTGCGACTCCTGGCAGTGGCAGAAGGAGCTGACCGCGGCCGACGAGTTTGCCCAGAAGGTCCGCTCAGCGCTGCCGCGGGACGCCGTGCTGCTCGTCGTCGCCGACCACGGCATGATCGACGTCGCCCCCGAACACCGCGTCGATCTCGACGCCGAGCCCGCCCTCACCGACGGCGTCAGCCTGATCGGTGGCGAGTCGCGTTTCCGTCACCTGTACTGCCTTCCCGGCGCCGATTCCGACGTACTGGCGACGTACCGGGAGCGGCTCGGTGACAAGGCATTGGTGCTCTCGCGCGCCGACGCGGTCGCCCGCGGCTGGTTCGGCCCGACCGTCGAGGATCGGGTCTCGCCCCGGCTCGGTGACGTGATCGTCGCGGCCCTCGGTCCGGTCGCCCTGGTCGCCAGTCGGCGGCACGCACAGGAAGCAGCTCTGATCGGTCTGCACGGCTCGCTGACGCCGGACGAGATGGAGATCCCGCTCCTCATCGACGCGGGCTAGAGGCGGGCTAGGCGCGGGCTGGACGCGGGTCAGAAGCCCCACACGCTCCAGAAGAAGGTGGTCGTGGCGGTCTTGGCCTCGCCGTCGCGGGCCGTCACCGTCACCTTGTAGCGGCCGGCGCCGCGGGTCAGCACACCGGTGATCCAGCCGCGGGTCTTGTCGATGACCAGCCCGGGCGGCAGACCGACGGCGCTGTAGCTGATCTCGCCGGTGCCTCCGGCGCCCTTGATCAGCAGCGGAATCGCCGGGACGCCGCCGACGCCGATCTGCTCCTGCGGCTGCGTGACCGAGAGCGCGCCCTGCGGCTGGGCGGCCGCGGCACCGACGGCCTCGGCCGCGTCGACGAGCCCTTCGCCGTAGAACGAGTTGTTGCCCGCCGAGCCGGAGCACTCGCCTGCGGCCGCCGGCGGGCAGGCGAGGTCGTTGGCCTGTTGCGCGAGTCGCGCGCGCACCTGGGCTGCCGTCAGGTTCGGGTTCACGCTGCGGAGCAGGGCAGCGACTCCGGCAACGTGCGGCGAGGCCATCGACGTACCTTCGAGGACCTTGTAGCCACCGCCCGGCACCGTCGAGTAGACGGCCTGGCCGGGAGCGGCCAGGTTGATCTTGTTCTCGCCGAAGTTCGAGAAGGGGGACTTCTGACTGGTCGGGTCGACCGACGCGACCACGACAACGTTCGGCAGCTCGGTCGGAAGGCTGATGCAGTCGTTGGTGACCGGTCGGTCGGTCGCGGTCGAGTCGTCCGGGCTGGACGTGTCGTCGGTCTTGTTCGCCAGGTCGTAGTCCTCGTTGCCGGCCGCGGCGACGTTCACGACGCCCTTCGTGTCCGAGTAGGCCACGGCCCGCCGGACGGCCTCGCCGATCGCGTCCTGGTCCTTGTCGGCCGGGCAGTTGAACAGCCACGGGTCGACGTAGTAGCTGTTGTTGGTCACCGAGACGCCCTTGTCCGCCGCGAACATGAACGCGCAGACCGTGTTCTCCGGGAAGAACAGCTCCGTGCCGGGCTCGGCGATCCGGATCGACGACACCTTCACGCCCGGCGCGACCCCGACCATCCCGACGCCGTTCTTCGCGGCGGCGATGGTGCCGGCGACATGTGTGCCGTGTTCGCCGACCGGACGCCAGGCGCCGGCCCGGGCATCGACCTTGCCGTACGCACACGACGCCGACTTGGTCGCGTCGAAGTTCGCCTTCAGGTCCGGGTGCTGGTCGTCCACCCCGGTGTCGAGCACTCCGACGGTGACGTTCTTCGAGCCGGGGTTCTTCGCCCAGGCCTGGTCCGCACCGATCTGGCTCATGTCCGGCCGGTCGGTCTCCGGCTGCGTGACCGCGGCCTCCGGCACCTGCGTCGGGATCGCCGGGTTGCCGACGTCCGCGGGCAGGTCCGTGGTGCGCGTGGCTCCGGCCTTCTGGACGCCGTCGACGCCGCGCACCTTGGTGGCGAAGTCGGCCGCCGTCGCGTGCACGACGATCACCCCGATCGCGTCGTACGTCGCGTACACCGTGCCGCCGTTCTGGGTGATTCCGGCGGTGACCTTTCCGGTCTGGTGCGGCTCGGTGATCACGAAGTACGCGCGCAGCCCGGCCTCGGACCGTTCCGGCGCGGCGGCGGCCGGGAGGGTGGCGTTGACGGCCAGCAGGCAGGCCGCGAGGGCGAGGAACAGGGGTTTGCGCACGATCCATTCAAACTGAACGAGGGCGCAGAACCCAAGCCACCCCTCCGGCGGACCCCGGAGTGCGTACTGGGCCGTTGACTTGGCAGGATGTGCGCTCGTGGCTGAGCTCCTGTACTTCACCGGCACCATGGACTGCGGCAAGTCGACCCTCGCGCTGCAGATGGATCACAACCACAAGGCCCGCGGCCGCCTGGGCCGGATCTTCACCAGGTACGACCGGGCGGGGGAGTCGGTGCTGTCGTCGCGGCTCGGGCTGTCCGCGGACGCGGTCGAGGTGCCCGAGGAGTTCGACTTCTGGGACTACGTGGTCGGCGAGCTGACGCACGGCGGGCGGATCGACTACGTGGTCTGCGACGAGGCCCAGTTCTACAGCCCGCTGCAGATCGAGCAGCTCGCGCGGCTGGTCGACGAGCTGCAGATCGACGTGTTCTGCTTCGGCATCCTGACCGACTTCCGGGCCACGTTGTTCCCGGGGTCGGCGCGGCTGGTGGAGCTCGCGGACCGGATGGAACTGCTGCAGGTGGAGGCGCTGTGCTGGTGCGGTGAGCGGGCCACCCACAACGCCCGTACGATCGGCGGAGAGATGGTGACCGAAGGCGAGCAGTTGGTGGTGGGCGACATGGAGACGCGGGACCACGAGGTCGCGTACGAAGTGCTCTGCCGCCGGCACCACCGTCGCCGTCTCACCCAGGCCCGCGCCCGCGCCACCCTGTCACCCGAGGTCCTGCCGTTCGGAGGAGCCGCTTCATGAGCGAGCGGAGCGAGGTCATCGAACAACACAGCGCGGTTTGTGCCTCATCCGCGCCCGGAGCGAAGCGAGGACGTGGATGAGCCCGTTGATCACTGTCGAGGAACTGCGTGCGTTGGGTACTGCGCCGGTGCTTGCTGACGTCACGTGGAACTTGGCCGGTCCGCCCGGCAAGGAAGCGTACGACGCCGGTCACCTTCCCGGTGCGTACTTCGTCGACCTCGACACCGAGCTCGCCGGCCCGCCCGGCCCGGGACGCCACCCGTTGCCCGATGCAACGACTGTGACGAGCACGTTCGAGCGCCTCGGCATCAGCGCGGCCGACACCCCGGTGGTCGTCTACGACACCGCGAACTCGATGTCCGCCGCCCGCGCCTGGTGGATCTTCCGGTACTTCGGTCTCACCGACGTCCGTGTGCTGGACGGTGGGCTGACCGCGTGGCGGGCGGCCGGGGGAGAGGTCGCCACGGACGCTCCCGCCGACGGCTCAGGCACGTACGTCGCCACGCCAGGACATCTCCCGATGCTGGATGCCGACGGCGCCGCGGCGGTGGCAGCGAACGGCGTACTGCTGGATGCTCGCGCCCCGGAGAGGTACGCAGGTGAGGTCGAGCCGATGGACCCGGTGGCCGGACACATTCCCGGAGCCGTGAACGCCCCCACCGCCGCGAACGTCGACGAGACCGGCCGCTTCCTGCCGCCCGCCGACCTCCGGTCCAGGTTCTCCGCGCTCGGCATCACTACCGACACCGAAACCGCCGTCTACTGCGGCTCCGGCGTCACCGCCGCCCACGAAGCCCTGGCCCTGGAATCCGCCGGCCTCCCCGCCACGGTCTACGTGGGCAGCTGGTCCGAATGGATCACCGACCCCACCCGCCCAGTAGCCACCGGCACTGA
>DASSDE010000256.1:0-3108 GCA_035697365.1 Kribbella sp.
CCAGCGCGTGCCGGAACCGGATCGAGCTGCCGTCGTCGCGGACCACCTTCAGCCCGAGCACCATCTTGCCGAGCGTCCGCCCGCGGGTCAGCGTCTCCATCACGAGCCGGTAGCCGACGACCACGAGCAGTACGACGATGAAGATCAGTGCGACCGCGAGCGCCTCACTCGTGTCGCTCCCGAACAGGAACCCGGCCAGCAGCGCGAGCAGGACCGTCAGCACGATGGTCTGCAGCACCATGTCGATGGCACAGGCCAGGGCCCGCGTCGGCATCCGCGCGATCCGTACCTGGAGGACGACCGCTTCGCCGGTGACCAGCTGAGACACTTCGTCGCCCCCCTCCTGGACAGACACTAGGTCCGGTTAGTCTGCCATCAGTCGGGTGGAGGAGGTGGCGGTGGACGTAGAAGCGTTTGTATCGGTGCACCAGCCGCAGTGGGATCGCCTGGCGCACCTGACCCGTCGCCAGCGCCGACTGTCCGGTGCGGAGGCCGAGGAGCTCGTCGTGCTCTACCAGCGCGTCGGCACCCACCTGGCTGCGCTGCGGGCGGCTGGAGCGGACCCGGTGTCCATCGGTCGCCTGTCCGGGCTGATCGCGGACGCCCGCGGTGCCGTGACCGGTGTGCAGGCGCCCGTCTGGCGAGACATCTCGAAGTACTTCCTGGTCAGCTTCCCGGCCGCGCTCTACGCGTCCAGACGCTGGTGGATCCCCATCGGGCTGCTGTTCTACCTGGTCGCCGCCTGGACCGCCTGGCGGATCCTGGCGCACCCGGAGGTCGTCGACTCGATCGCTACGCCGGACCAGGTCAAGCAGCTCGTCGGCCACGACTTCGAGTCGTACTACTCCGACAACCCCGCGCAGGACTTCGCGCTGCGAGTATGGATCAACAACGCGACCATCAGCGCCGCCGTACTCGCGCTCGGCATCCTCCTGGTCCCGTCCGTCTTCGTCCTGTGGGACAACGCGGTCAACCTGGGCCTCAGCGCGGGGCTGATGATCAGCCACGAGAAGGGCGGCCTGTTCTTCAGCCTGATCACCCCGCACGGCCTGCTCGAGCTGACCACGGTCTTCATCGCGACGGCCGCGGGCCTGCGGCTCGGCTGGTCCTGGGTTGTGCCCGGGCCGCGGACCCGCATGCAGTCGCTCGCCCAGACCGGTCGCGCCACCGTCGGGATGGCGATCGGGCTGGCGGCGCTCCTGTTGGTCACCGGCCTCATCGAAGCGTTTGTTACGCCGTTCCTTCCGGGGCCGGTCCGCGTCACCATCGGCATCGTCGTCGAGCTGGCCTTCTTCACGTACGTCTGGACGCTCGGCCGGCGTGCCTACCGCAGCGGCGAGTACGGCGACATCGACGAGGCCGACCGCGAGGCAACCGCTCCCGTCTCCGCCTGACGGTTTCGGGCGTGGGCACCATCCAAGGGTGAGTACCGCCCAGGAAGTCCGGCACAGCAGAGCCTACGACCTTGCCATCACTCTCGGCCTGGTCGCGTACGGCGTCGTGCATCTGCTCGTCGCATGGATCGCGCTGCAACTGGCCTTCGGGAAGTCGTCGCAGGAGGCGTCCCAGCAGGGCGCGCTCAAGGAGCTGGCCGGTCAGCCACTCGGCGGCGTCCTGCTGTGGGTGGTCGCGATCGGCCTGTTCCTCCTCGTGATCTGGCGGGTCCTGGAGATCGGCTGGGGCCGGCTCGAGCTGTCCAAGAAGCTGTCCTCGGCCGGCCGCGGCATCGTCTACCTCGTCCTCGGGGTGAGCGCGGTGAAGATCGCGGTCGGCAACGGCGGATCGAGCAGCGGCGAGCAGCGCACCCTGTCCGCGCGCCTGATGGCCCACGGCGCGGGCCGGGTGCTGATCGTCGCCGTCGGCGTGGCGATCGTCGTGATCGGCGGTTACCAGATCTTCAAGGCGATCACGAAGAAGTTCACCGAGGACCTGGCCGGTGGCGTCTCGGAGCTGACGATCCTGCTCGGCCGGATCGGATACGCCGCGAAGGGCATCGCTTTCCTCGTCGTCGGAGGCCTGTTCGGCTGGGCGGCGATCAGCTACGAACCGCAGAAGGCCGGCGGACTTGACACGGCGCTGCACACGATCAAGGACCAGCCGTACGGCCCCGCCCTGCTGACTGTGCTCGCCGCCGGAATTGCGGCTTTCGGCGGCTACTGCTTCAGCTGGTCCCGAAACGCCCGCCGCTGAGGTCGTCGTCACGGCCGGCCGCGATCCGCGACCACTGGGCGATCGGCCGCCCGTCGATGATCTTGGGGAGCCGCGGGTCCTCGGTCGCCCACTGCCGAGGCCACCCGCCCGGTGAGTCCTCGTACGGTTCCTGGCGTCCGTAGACCGTCAGGTCCATCAGCGCATAGTTGTTGTCCATCACCTCGACGCCCCGCATGGTCGTCCAGTACGTCTCGTAGACGCGGCCGGCCTGGCGGACGTACGAGATCAGGTACATCTGGCCGATGTTCCGTCCGATCAGGAGCTGCTCCAGGGAGCCGAGGGCGGAGTACCACCGCATGTTCCAGCCCATGAAGTCGCGGTACGCACGGCTCTCGACGTACGGGCCCTGGCAGAAGACCGCGAACGTGATGTCTCGCGACTGCAAGTAGGAGATTTCCTGGACCTGCCCGGTGCACCAGGTGCAGCCCTGGCACTGTTCGGCGGCCGGGTGGCCGGCGTGCCACATGTAGTAGTACGCGAGGAGTTGCTTGCGGCCGTCGAACGCTTCGAGCAGAGTGACCGGCCCGTCCGGACCGGTCAGCGTGAGGTTCGCGTCGACCTCGACCATCGGTAGCCGTCGCCGTTCGGCGGCGATCGAGTCGCCCTCGCGGGTGTGCGCCTTCTCGCGGATCCGCAGCTGTTCGAGGCCCTGGTCGAACGTCCGCCGGTCGACGACTGGAGGGAGTGCGTTGGTGTCTGCTACTGGCTTCTTCATATCCGCAACGTCGGAACCACTGGCCGGTTTTCGACCGGCTCAGGCGGGCAGGTCGCGGCGGCGGAGGCCGAGCAGGCCGGCGAGACCGACGACGAGAGCGATCGCCAGCAGTACGACGAGCGGGCCGGCCTGCACCGTGCCGCCCGGGAGCGACGGCAGCTGAGTGAACGGCGAGATGTTGC
>DASSDE010000257.1:0-9538 GCA_035697365.1 Kribbella sp.
ACCTCCGGAGATCACACCGACGAGCAGGTCGAGCCCGGCGCGGTCGGTCAGCGTCCGGGTGGTCAGGATCCGCTCGGCGACGGGTTCCGCGGTACTGATCAGGTCTTCGTGGGTGAGCTCGTCGTACGCGGGGGAGATGGCCGTCGGGGCGTCGAACGCGGTGAACACGTCGGGGTGGTTGTAGACCTCGGCGCCGTAGTCGTGGACACCGTCGGGCAGCGGTTCGCGGAAGCGGCCGCCGAGCGGGAGCAGTGCGGACGCGACCGTCTCGCGCTCGCCACGGAGCGCGAAGTCCGGGCCGGTGATCGCGATGGACCCCGTGCCGCTGGTGAGTGCGGCGCCTGCCGACCAGGTCGACAGCGCCCAGACCACGCCGAGCCAGTGCGGCGGCAGGCCGATCGCGACGGTGTCGCCGGCTTCGGCGTCGTATTCGTCGACGAGCAGGTTGGCGGTCTTGGCCACCCAGTTCGCGGTGGTCACCGCGCTCAGCTCGATTCGTTCGCCGGACGCGTCGTCGTAGTAGGTGAGGAACGGGCGGGCGCCGTCCCGGCGGACCGCGGTCGCGAACAGCTCGGGCAGGACTCGTGACATATGGCCCAGCCTACGGTTCGGGCCGCGGCGTACGTTGGACGGGGATTGAGTGGAAAGAAGGACCCGTCATGGTGCCACAGCTCGCGCTGCCCGAAGGCGGCGAATGGATCGTCATCCTGATCATCGTCGTCCTGCTGTTCGGCGCGAAGAAGCTGCCCGAGCTGACCCGGAACGCGGCCAAGGCGATGAAGGAGTTCGAGAAGGCCCGGCACTCCGACGACGACGAGACACCGGCCCAGGTCACCCAGGCCCAACCCCAACCTCAGGCCCAACCCCAACCTCAGGCCCAGGCCCAGGCGCAACCTCAGGCCCAGGCCCAACCTCAGACTCAGGCGCAGGCCCCGGCGGACGGGTCAGCCGGCCTCCAGGGCGGCGGCGCGCAGGGCGGCGGCCAGTAGCGCTGCCGGTTCGGCCAGCCGTCCGGGCAGTCGGGCGAGAATGATCCGCCGTAACTCCTGCGGCCCGCCGCGGACCGTGACGACCCGGACGCCCGGTGGTACCGCCGAGGCCAGCGACGCGGAGATCGTGGTGAGGCCCGCGCCGGCCGCCACCAGCTGGAGCTTCGCGAGCCAGTCGCGGACGGTGTGCGCGATCACCGGCCGTTCGTCGAGCCCGGGCCAGACGCCCATCCAAAGTTCGCTGTTCGACGCCGGGCCGGCGATCCACCGCTGACCGCGCAGATCTGCCACGTCCACCGAGTCGTATGCCGCTAGCGGGTGCCCGGTCGGCACCGCGACGCGCAGGCTCCGCTCCGCGAGTGTCTCCAGCTTCAACGCCGGCGTCTCCGCGTCCGGCGGCCGGAACGGTGGCGCCGAGGCGATGACCGCGAGGTCGATCGTCCCGGCACGGAGCGCCCGGACCAGTGCGGGCGTCGAGCCCTCCCGCGTTGTCACGGTCACGGCCGGGTGCGTACGGCGTACTGCGCTGATTGCCCGCGGCAACAAGACGGCGCCGGCGCTGGGGAACCATCCGAGCCGCACGGTGCCGCCGGCTGCCGGGAGGCCGGCGAGCTCGCGGGCGGTCGCGTCGAGTTGATCCAGGATGCCGGCGGCGTTCCGCAGGACGACTTGTCCTGCGGTTGTCAGGGCGACGCCTTCGCGGCGGCGTTCCAGCAAGCGGCCGCCGGCCGCGCGTTCGAGGGTCGCGATCTGTCGGGAGACCGCCGACTGGGTGTACCCGAGCGCGACCGCGGCGGCGGTGAACGTACCGCGCTCGGCCACCTCCCGGAACACCCGCAGCGCGGCGGGGGAGACGTCGGTGAACTCCATGACATCTACGCATACCACCTGTGCCGAACTTTCGCTGGAGTCATACCTGCAACCCACTTACGTTGGCGACATGACCGAACAACGCATCGCACTCGTGACCGGCGCCAACCAGGGCATCGGTTATGCCCTCGTGGAAGAACTCGCCAATCGGATGAATCCGGAAGATCTCGTACTCCTCACCGGCCGGAACCCGGACCGCGTCGCCGCCGCAGTAGCCAAGATCAACGGCCGCGCCCGGGTCGAAGGGCGAGTTCTGGATGTGAGTGACGGGGAGGCCGTGCAGAGGCTGGCCGATGAGCTTGGTGCGGTGGACATTGTGGTGTCCAACGCGGTGGGGCCGCTGGAGCCGGGGAAGGCAGCTGTCGAGCAGGTTGACGAGTTCGTCGATGTCGCGAATCTGGGCGCGCAGTTCATGCTGCGGGCGTTCGGGCCGATCCTGCGGCCGGGTGGACGGCTGATCGTGGTGGCCAGTTCGCTCGGGACCTTGGAGCAGTTGCCGGAGGACCTGTGGGGACGCTTCGACGGTGCTTCGCTCGACGACGTCGAGAAGGTTGTCGAGGAGTGGCGTGCGGCCGTTCATGACGGTACGGCGGCGAAGCAGGGCTGGCCGGAGTGGATCAACCTGCCGTCGAAGGTCGCCCAGGTCGCGGCGGTTCGCGCGGTGGCCGAGGAGCGGCGCGCGGCGGATCTGGCGGCCGGCACGCTGGTCGCGTCCGTCTGCCCGGGGCTCGTCGACACGCGGGCGTCCCGTCCGTGGTTCGAGGACTTCAGCCAGGCCAAGTCGCCGGCCGAAGCGGTCCAGCCGATCGTGGACCTGATCCTGTCCGACCAGGTCGACCCCGGGCAGTACGGCAAACTTGTCCGCGACGGCCAGGTGGTCGGCTGGAGGCCGCCCACCCCTCGGTGACCAACCCCGCGGTGCTGCAGTCGCTGGAGTTCTCATAAGGTCTTGTTATGTTGATCCTGGCCGGCCTGGGCCTCATCCTGGTGCTGACCGTTGCCACCGGATACTTCGTCTCCCAGGAGTTCGCGTACGTCGCCGTCGACCGGAGCCGCCTGAAGACGCTGGCTGCGGACGGTAACGCGGCGGCCGCTCGGGCGCTCAAGGTCACAGCACGGCTGTCGTTCGTGCTGTCCGGCGCACAGGTCGGCATCACGATCACCGCGCTGCTCGCCGGCTACTTCGCGGAGCCGTACCTCGGCGAGGGGCTGGAGTACTTGCTGGGCGCGGCCGGGGTACCACAGAGCGTGAGCCTGTCCGTCTCGGTGATCCTCGCGTTGCTGCTGGCAACAATCATCCAGATGGTGCTCGGCGAGCTGGCCCCGAAGAACCTGGCGATCGCCCGGGCGGAGGCGATCGCGCTGCGGCTGTCCCGGTCGACCCTGATGTACCTGACGTTCGCCGGTCCGCTGATCCACCTGTTCGACTCGGCGTCGAACCGGATCCTGCGCCGGGTCGGGATCGAGCCGGTCGAGGAGCTGCCGCAGGGCGCGACGCCGCAAGAGCTCGACCGGATCATCGAGACCTCGTACGAGCAGGGCCTGCTGGACGAGGACACGAGGCGGCTGCTCGACCGCGGTCTGGACTTCCGCGGCCGGACCGCGGGCGAGGCAATGGTCCCGCGGGTCGATGTCATCACCATGCATCGCGACGAGCCGCTGACCCGCGTCGTCGAGCTGCAGGACACGGGTCACAGCAGGTTTCCGGTGATCGGTGAGTCGGTCGACGAGGTGATCGGCGTGGTCGCGATCGGCGACGTGGTCGAGCTCGAGCCGGCGGACCGCGCGACGATCGCGGCCGGATCGCTGGCGTCGCCGCCGGTTGCCGTACCGACGACGCTGCCGCTCCCCGGCGTACTCGAACGGCTGCGGGTGGCTCGTCGGCAGCTCGCGATCGTCGTCGACGAGTACGGCGGGTTCGCGGGGATCGTCTCGCTGGAGGACATCGCCGAGGAGCTGGTCGGTGAGATCCGCGACGAGGACGACCTGCCGGAGACCGGGCTGGTGCAGGGCGGCGACGGTTCGTGGGTGGTGCCGGCCCGTTCGCGCCTTGACGCGGTCGCGGAGGTCACCGGTGTACGGCTGCCGAGCAGCGACGACTACGAGACCGTGTCCGGGTTGGTAATGGCGCGGCTCGGCCGGATCCCGGCGATCGGTGACACGCTGGTTGTCGACCTGCCGCAGCGGATCGATCACGACGGCAAGCCGATCCCGGCGGAGTACGTCCGGTTGACCGTGGAGACGATCGAGCGCCGGGTGCCGGGCATCGTGGTGATGGAGCGGGTCGCGTGAGTACGACATGGGCGTTGATCATCTCCGCTGTGCTGCTGGCGCTGAACGGGTTCTTCGTCGCGGCCGAGTTCGCGCTGGTGGCGTCGAAGCGGCACCGGCTCGAGGAGGCGGCCGCGTCCGGCAGCCGGTCCGCGCGGGCTGCGATCGCCGGCGTCAGCGAGCTGTCGTTGATGCTCGCAGGCGCGCAGCTCGGGATCACGTTGTGCACGCTGGGGCTCGGGTCGCTGAGCGAGCCGGCCGTCGCACAGCTGCTGCATCCGTTGTTCGAGCTGATCCACGTACCGGAGGGTGTCGGGCATGTGATCGCGCTGATCATCGCGGTCGGCGGGATCGGCCTGCTGCACGTACTGCTCGGTGAGATGGCGCCGAAGTCCTGGGCGATCAGCAACCCGGAGCGGTCGGCGCTGGTGCTGGCACTGCCGTTCCGCGGCTTCACGTACGTCTTCCGGCCGCTGCTGAGCGTCCTCAACTGGATCGCGAACCTGTGCGTCCGGCTCGTCGGCGTGACCCCGCAGAACGAGATCGCCAACGCGCACGGCCCGGACGAGCTGCGACTCCTGATCGAGTCGTCCCGCGAACACGGCACGCTCGAGGAGCCCGAGCACGAGCTGCTCACTGCGATGCTCGCCTTGCAGAACACCACGGTCGGTCAGGTGATGACCCCGATCGCGCAGCTGTCCACGGTGGCGGCGTCGGCATCGGCGCGCGAGGTCGAGCTGACGAGCCGCCGCGAAGGTCACTCCCGCCTCGCTGTCGTTCGTACCGAACCCGATGGATCCACAGGGATCTGCGGCATCGTGCACGTTCGCGACGCGGCCCGCGCGACCACCGCCGGCGACACCACCAGCCGGGCGTCCGACCTGATGATGGAAGCCCTCGAACTCGGCGAGAACACCCCCGTGGCCAAGGCGATCCGCGTCATGCGCGACCGTCGCTCCCAACTGGCAGTCGTCTGCGGCGGCGACCAGGCAATCGGAGTAGTAGCCCTGGAGGACCTGCTCGAAGAGGTCATCGGCGAGTTCGACGACGAAACCGACCCGATAGTCACCGCCACGCGCCCCGACTGACCCGGGTACCGTGTGGTGTGGCGATTTCACGCATTGGGCTAGTGGTGCACCAGGGGCGGGCCGTCGCGGTGGAGACCGCGAAGACGGTGCGCAAGTGGGCGGACGAACACTCCATCGGCTGCACCGACATCGATGTCTGGAAGGACCATCAGGAACGGCGGACGGGCACCGACGAGCTGCATCACGCGGGCGACCCGGATCTGGTCGTCACGCTCGGCGGTGACGGTACGTTCCTGCGCGGCGCGCGGATCGCGGCGAAGAACAACGCCGCCGTCCTCGGGGTCGATCTGGGCAAGGTCGGATTCCTCACCGAGGTCGCCTGCAAGGACGTCGAGGCCGCGCTCGAAGCGGTCCACCACGGCGGAGCGACGTACGAGGAACGGATGACGCTCACCATGCGCGCCTCGCGGCCGCTGGAGATCCCCCAGGGCATCGAGTCCCTGCTGCGGTACGGGCACGGGCCCGCGCTGCCTCCGCCGCCGGTGCGCCACGAGATGGCCGAGGGCGACGGCTGGGGGCTCGCTCTCGACGTGACCGCGCTGAACGACGTCGTGGTCGAGAAGCTCGCGCGCGATCACCAGGTGGCGCTGGGCGTTTACCTGTCCGGGCGGCTGCTCGCCTCGTACTCCGCCGATGCGGTGATCGT
Organism: Kribbella sp.; assembly: GCA_035697365.1. Lineage (GTDB taxonomy): Bacteria > Actinomycetota > Actinomycetes > Propionibacteriales > Kribbellaceae > Kribbella. The sequence continues at coordinate 5,865 of DASSDE010000257.1, forward strand.
GGCGACGCCGACCGGGTCGACCGCGTACAGCTTCGCGGCCGGCGGGCCGATCCTGTCGCCGACCACGGAGGCGATCGTGTTCACTCCGGTCGCACCACACATGACCTTCAACCGAACGGTTGTCGCGGCACCGGACGAGCCGATCGCGCTGCGCGTACTGCAGCACTCGGGGCAGGCCGCGGTGAGTATCGACGGGCAACTGCGCGGCGTACTCGATCCCGGGGACTGGATCGGGGTGTACGGATCGCCGCAACGCCTGCGGCTCGTACGGCTGCGGCAGCCGGACTTCTACGGCCGGCTGCGCGACCGCTTCCGCCTCACCGACGCACCCGCGACCGCCCGCGACGGCGAGTCCGAACTGTTCTGGCAACCATCGGACACACCGGTGCCTCCCGACCTCCAGCACCTTCGGATCCCGCAACCGCCCGACCGGTAAGGTCTCTGCATGCGAAACGTGGTGATCTTGGCGGGCGGTTCCGGGACGCGGCTGTGGCCGATGTCGAGAGACGACCGGCCCAAGCAGGTGCTGCCGCTGGCGGCGGGGCAGTCGCTGCTGCGGGTGGCGTACAACCGGTTGCTCGGACTGGTCGATCCGGAGAACATCTACGTCTGCACGGTCGGCGCGATCACCGACGTCGTCCGCGCGGAGCTGCCGGAGCTCGCGCGGGAGAACATCATCGGCGAACCGGCCCGGCGGGACACCGCGAACGCGGTCGGTCTGGCGTCGGCCGTGGTGGCGCGCAACGACCCGGACGCGGTGGTCGCATTCGTCGGATCGGACCACCTGATCAGCCCGGAGCAGGAGTTCCGGACCGCGATCGAGCACGGGTTCGAGGTGGTCGAGGCGCGGCCGCGATCGCTGGTGACGTTCGGGATCGAGCCGACGCATCCGCACACCGGGCTCGGCTACATCGAGCGCGGAGCGCCGATCGACGGTACGTCCGCGTACGTCGTGGACCGCTTCCGGGAGAAGCCGGACCGCGCGACCGCCGAGCAGTACCTGGCCACCGGGCAGTTCTGGTGGAACTCCGGAATGTTCGTCTGGCAGGCGTCGACCGTGCTGAACGTTCTCGACACGCTGCTGCCGGAGTCGGCCGCCCGGCTGCGTGACGTCGCCGCGGCCTGGGACACCGCCGAGCGGGAGGCGACGCTCGCGGAGGTCTACCCGAACCTGCGCAAGATCAGCGTCGACTACGCGGTGATGGAGCCGGCCTCACAGGGCAAGGTCGACGCGGACGTGGTCGTCGTACCGATGCCGGTGCACTGGCTCGACGTCGGGTCCTGGGCCACGCTCGCCGACACTTACGAACCCGACCCGAACGGCAACCGGACCGACAGCATCACGCTGAGCTGCCTGCTCGACTCGCACGACAACATCATCGTCACCGACGACCCCGACCACCTGGTCGCCGCCGTCGGCCTGCGCAGCCACATCATCGTCCACACCCAGGACGTCACGATGGTCTGCCCACTGTCCGACGGCGAACGCGTCAAAGACCTGGTAGCCCAGGTCCAATCCGACCACGCGAACTACATCTGACCGCAAAGACCTGGGGCGGGTGGAGCGTCAGCCGCCGTTGGGTTCTTGGGCGTCGGCGGCGGGGTACTTCTCCATGAACTGTTTGAGGGCGTCGCCGCTGACCGCGCCGCAGAACTGGCGGTGGCCGAAGGACTTCTGGTCGGCGCCGGGGGCGCTCCAGTGCGCGAAGGCGATGTTCTTGCCCTCGAGCCAGCCCTTGCCCTCGGACTGCTTGTACGGCGCCGCGATGAAGCGGCCGTTCGTCACGTCGGGCAGCTTCGACTTGGCGATCTTCTCGATCTGGTCGATCTGGTCCTTCGGCAGGGTGTCCTTGTACCAGAGGATCGTGTAGCCGTGCTCCAGGTTGTGCACCAGGTTCTCCACCGGGGGGCGGTCCGACATCGAGTAGAACTTCTTGTCGAACGGCGCCCAGACCGCGTAGTGCGGGCCGGAGGACGGCGGCGACACCGAGTACAGGATGTGCTCGCCGTCGGGGCGGTGGTCGAGGCTCCCGGTGGCCGCGTCGTTCGTGATCGGGTCGCAGGAGGCCGCCGAGGAGGCGACACCGAAGTCGGTGAGCGCCTGGTTCTTGGTCTTGGAGTCCTGGATCAGCTTGATCGCCGGGTAGGCGATGATCGCCAGCCCGACCACGATCGAGCCGATCACGATCATGATCGTCCGGCGCCGGTCCGAGGCCGCCTGGTCGCGCTGCATCTTCTCGATCATCTGACGGCGCGACTGCTTCTGTGACGCTTTACCCACAGTGTTGGTCTTCCCGGATCAGGGCGGCCACCGCGCCGCCGTGCCCAGGCAGTGTACGAGGTGACCCTAAGAAGTTGCCTAGAAAACTACCTCGACCGGGATCCGAACGTGACCGTCGCCGAACTGCCCGGCCCGGCCTGCACCGTCACGCCGTACCTCTCGGCGTGTAACAGCACCGCGAGCCGCTCCGCGACCACCCCGACGGTGACGGCATCCTCACCGACGACCGTGACAAGGTTGTCAGCAACCTGCAACCGAACACCGTCGATGCCTGCCAGCACACCGGACCACAGCTCTGGGTCGGCCTCCCTCGGCCCGACCGGCGGTTGCCGATCCAGTACGGCAGCCCTCGCCGCCTCCCGCGTACCGAGGCTGAACATGTCGAACTCGGCGTCCCGCACCAGCGCCCGCGCACCGGGACCGTCCTCGCCGACGGGCAGCACCACGTCGCCCAGCCCGCGCAGTACGGCGACCGGTACGCCGTCGGCCTTGCCCTTCACCAGCTCGCTCGCGCCCGCGATCTCGTCCGCCAGCGCGGGCTCCGTGACGGCCAGCACGTTCCCGTGGCTGTCCGTCGTACCGCGGAGGTCCTCGACCACGCGGACGCCGGCCGCACCGATCGCGAGGTCGGTCTGACCGTTGCGCCAGGGCCGGCCCAGGGTGTCCGTGACGATGATGCCGACGTTCACGTCGTACCGCTCGCGCAAGGCCGACCGCAGTGCGCGTGCGGACGCGTCCGGGTCGATCGGGAGCAGCAGGACCGTGCCGGGCGCGGTGTTCGACGTGTCCGTACCGGCCGCGGCCATCACCAGGCCGTGCCGGGTCTGCACGATCCGGGTCTCGCCGCGTTGCGCAACCACCCGGACGAGCTCGGCGTCGACCGCCTCCTGACGCGTTCCGTACGTCAGCCGGCCCTCTTGTTTGCTGACGATCTTCGACGTCACCGAGACGACGTCGCCGTCGCGCAGGTCGGTGCCGTCCGCGATCAGCGCGGCCAGGTCGTCCCCGGCCGCCACCTCGGGCAGCCCTGTCACCGGGAAGATCTCCAGGTGCTTCCTCATCGCCGTACGGCCTCCGCGAGGGTCAGTGCCGCGTCAGCCATCGCGGCGGTGGTGGTCTCGTCCGTCATCCACAACGGCACTGCCTGGACGTGAATTCCGGCGCCGGCGATCGAATCCGCCTGAATCGCGTCCGAGCTGTCGATCAGCCAGCCGTCCAGGACGCCGCCGGATCCGCGCGAACCGTAGTACCGCGCGACCGCGGACGCGGTGGCCGCGACTCCGACCGTGGCGAGCACCTTGTCGGCCATCCCGCGGACCGGTCCGGTGCCGATGATCGGGGACAGCCCGATGACCGGTGCGGCGGTCTTCTGGACCGCCTCGCGGATCCCCGG
>DASSDE010000258.1:0-3405 GCA_035697365.1 Kribbella sp.
GCCGTGGACGCCGAGGCGGCCCTGCTGGAGTACCTCGACATGTACTACCACCTCGGCCGCGCCGGGAAGGCGCTCGAGAAGGTCGGCGCCATCGACTTCGTCACCACGATCGCCCCAGGGCTGCGCGACGTGCTGCTGACCGGCAAGGTGTACGAGGCGACCCGCCGGAAGGCACACGGCAAGCTGGCGTACGACGCCGTGGTGCTGGACGCCCCGCCGACCGGACGGATCGCCCCGTTCCTGAACGTGAACCACGAGGTTGCCGGGCTCGCCAAGGTGGGCCCGATCCGCAACCAGGCGGACGCGATCATGGGCATGCTGCGCTCGGACGTGACCCGGATCCACTTGGTCACGCTGCTCGAGGAGATGCCGGTCCAGGAGACGCTGGACGCGGTCGAGCAACTGGAGAAGCTGGATCTGCGGATCGGGTCGATCGTGGTGAACATGGTCCGCAACAGCCCGCTCGACGACGACGCGCTCGCCCTTGCGGTGAAGGAGAAACTGCCCACCGCCGAGCTGACCAGAGGACTCAAGGCAGCCGGTGTGACGATCGGCGACGACCTGGTCCGAACGCTCGCGGCCGAGACCCACGACCACGCGATCCGGGTCGGTCTGGAACGCGAGAACCGCGACCGAATCGATGCCCTCGGCAAGCAGGTGACGGAGCTGACCCTGCAGCCGGACGGAATCGACCAAGGCGCCCTGCTGGACCTCGCCGAGGAGTTCCGCGGATGACAGCTCTCGATCTGGATGCGCTGATCGACGACCCGAAGACGCGGATCGTCGTCACCTGTGGCGCGGGCGGTGTCGGCAAGACCACGACAGCGGCCGCGCTCGGGCTGCGGGCGGCGGAGCGTGGGCGGAAGGTCGTCGTACTGACGATCGACCCGGCGCGGCGGCTGGCGCAGTCTCTCGGGCTGACCGAGCTCGACAACACCCCGCGCGCGGTGGCCGGCGCGAACCCGAAGAACGGCGGCCGGCTGGACGCGATGATGCTGGACATGAAGCGGACGTTCGACGACGTCGTCCTGCAGCACGCCACACCGGACAAGGCCGAGCAGATCCTCGCGAACCCGTTCTACGTCGCGCTGTCGTCGTCGTTCGCGGGTACGCAGGAGTACATGGCGATGGAGAAGCTCGGCCAGTTGCACAAGCAGGCCGAGCGGACCGGCGACTGGGATCTGATCATCGTCGACACTCCGCCGTCACGCTCCGCGCTGGACTTCCTGGATGCCCCGGAGCGGCTGGCCTCGCTGCTGGAAGGACGATTCCTGCGCCTCCTGCTGGCGCCGGCCCGGGGACCGTTCAAGTTGATGTCGGCCGGTGTGAACATGGCGATGTCGGTGCTCAACAAGGTCCTCGGCGCCCAGGTGCTGACCGACGTACAGACGTTCGTTGCCGCCTTCGACACGCTGTTCGGCGGGTTCCGGCAGCGGGCCGAGCAGACCGTGGCGCTGCTGCGGGAGCCGCACACCGCGTTCCTCGTGGTGGCCGCTCCACAGAACGACGCGCTCCGCGAGGCGTCGTACTTCGCCGAGCGGCTGCGGGCCGAGGGGATGCCGCTGGCCGGCGTCGTACTGAACCGCGTGACGAACACCCAGGCCTCGGAGCTGTCGGCCGAGCGCTCACTCGCTGCAGCCGAGAAGCTCGAGGAAGCGGACAAGTCCCCGCTGTCGGCTGCGGTACTGCGGCTGCACGCGGACAAGATGCAGCAGGTCGTCGGCGACCACAAACGGGCGGATCGCTTCCGCCGCGGGCACCGCGCGATCAAGACCGTCGAGGTCCCCGCACTGCCCGACGACGTGCACGACGTCGCCGGGCTGCGGACGATCGGAGAGCTGCTCACCGGGTAGTGCGACCGGTGCTCAGCCTCACCCGACCTGGCGGACCTGCTGAGGCCACCCACAGGCCACGGCGACCTTGCCGGCCCAGACCTTCGCCGTGTCGTCGTCGGGCACGTCGATGACGGTCAGACCGCCCAGGTACTCCTTGCCGTCGCCGAACAGCCCGTCGGCGATCTCGACCTTGCCGCTCGTCGCGTCGGCGCTGAAGGCCCTGGCGAGGTCCTCGTCCACCCCACCGGCGAACACATAGACGCCGGCGTCCTTCATCTCCTCCACGACCGCGTTCGCAAGCGGGCCGCGCTCACTGAACCACTCCTCGCTGTGATCGCCCACCCACTGCTGGTTGAAGTAGATGATGTACTGGCTCATGTCTGCTCCGTACGTTGTCTCGGTGGCGGACTCGTTGCCCGCGTCGACATCTCCACGAACAGCACAGCACGGATCCGACACGGTCGACGCCGATCGCACCCGCGACCGCCGGCGCCCGCACAGGTTCACCGTGAGCGAACGCCTTTTCGGGCCGGGAATTACTTTCTTACACCTGTGGTTGAGCCTGTCAGACTCAATCTTTGGATAAGGGTGTGACAGCGTGACCGATACGTTGAATCTTCCGGTACTGCCGCTGGACGACGTCGTGGTCCTGCCCGGGATGGTCGTGCCGGTCCGGCTCGCCGACAGCGAGGCCCGGTCGGCGATCGACGCCGCGCAGGCCTCGGGTGCGGACAAGGTCCTGCTCGTCCCGCGACTGGACGGAAAATATGCCAAGGCCGGAACGCTCGGTGAGATCGAGCAGATCGGCCGGCTGCCGGGCGGTGCCCAGGCGGCCGTGATCCGCGGGACCCAGCGGGTCCTGATCGGCGCCGGGACCACCGGTCCGGGTGCCGCGCTCTGGGTGAGCGCGACCGTACTGCACGAGATCACTGACGCGCGGTCGGCCGAGCTGGCCCGCGAGTACAAGAGCCTCACGACCTCGGTGCTCGAGCGGCGCGGTGCGTGGCAGGTCATCGACTCCGTGAAGCAGGTCAACGACCCCGCGGAGCTGTCCGACCTGGCCGGCTACGCGTCGTACCTGAGCAACGAGCAGAAGTCGGAGCTGCTGGAGAACGCGAACGTCTCCGAGCGGCTGGAGAAGCTGATCGGCTGGGTGAAGGACCACCTCGCCGAGCTCGAGGTCTCCGAGACGATCCAGAAGGACGTCCAGGAGGGCATGGAGAAGCAGCAGCGCGAGTTCCTGCTGCGCCAGCAGATGGCCGCGATCCGCAAGGAGCTGGCCGAGCTGGACGGCAAGGCCGAGTCCGAGGAAGAGGACTACCGGGCCCGCGTCGAGGCGGCCGACCTGCCGGAGCACGTGCGTAAGGCCGCGCTCTCCGAGGTCGACAAGCTGGAGCGGACCGCTGAGCAGTCCCCTGAGGTCGGCTGGATCCGTACGTGGCTGGACACCGTTCTCGAGCTGCCGTGGAACGAGCGGACCGAGGACAGCTACGACATCCGCGAGGCGCGGGCCGTGCTGGACGCGGACCACGCCGGTCTGGACGACGTGAAGCAGCGCATCACCGAGTAC
>DASSDE010000259.1:0-2276 GCA_035697365.1 Kribbella sp.
GCACCTCGACGGTCAGCGGGAACAGTGCGAGCAGCTCGCCCAGGTCCGGAGACCCGGTGTCGTCGCCGGTAATGGTCAGTGCGACCCAGGGCGGCTCGGACGGCCGCCGCTCGAGGACGCCGTACAGCGCCTCGACCAAGCCTGCGATGCCGGCCGCATCGAGCGCCTCGACGTGCCGGATGACGAGCCCTTGCACCGCGTCGTCGGCGAGCTCCGCTTCGAGTTCGGCGGCGAAGCCGTCACCTGGTCGCGCCGCGTCGACGAGATGGAACAGACCGGCCGGGTTGTTCTGCCGGTGAGCCGCCCGCGCCAGCGCGACCTTGCCGACCCCGCGTTCGCCGGTCAGCACCACCCACTGACCGGCCCGGCAGGCGTTGTCGACGTCACGGCTGCTGCCGAGCCAGGGCGCGCTCCGGCCGACCAGCCCGGGCAGCACCGGACGTGGCGGTGGCCGGTGCGCAGGCGCCGGTGCCTGCAGATCCGCACCGCGGGCCTGCGGGCTGACCTGGATGATCCCGGCTCCGGGCCGGCCACCGACCGGACGGCAGGTGATCCGGACCCAGGTGCCGGTCGGCAGCTCGGTCAGGATGGCCTCGGTGGATCGGCGCGCGAGAATCTCCGAGGCGTGCCCGAGCACCGCGCGCTGGTCGGCGGGATCGAGGGCCTGGCGGGCTTTGGTATTCATCAGCAGCAGATCGTCGTCGACCGCGATCACCAGGTCGCCGAGCCGGCGGGAGCTCTGCAGGTACGCCTCCACCAGCGTCAGCTCGCGTGTGGTGCTGTCCTTCAGCAGCGCGACGCGGATGTTCTCCGCGGTGGTCTTGGCGAGCGCCATCAGCAGTGACCCGGCGTCCTTGCGCCAGCACGTCAGGTCGATGGCGCCGATCGTCTTGCCGTTCAGCGGATGCTTGATCGGTACGCCCGCGCAGGCGAGGTCCTCGAGGTCCTCGGCGTAGTGCTCGTGCCCGAACACGTGCATCGGGCCGCCGCCTTCCAGCGCGGTCCCGATCCCGTTCGTACCGGCGAACTCCTCGGCATAGCTGAAGCCCGGTGCGAGATAGACCTTGTCGAGATGCCGGGCCAGTCCGGCGTCCGCGGTCAGCCGCTGCAGGACCATGCCCGAGCGGTCGGTGAGGATGACGCTGATCGGCTGGCCGTCGAGGTTCTCGTGCAGCTTCCGCAGGACCGGCCCGGCGCTGCGGGTGAGTGGGAGGTCCAGGTCCGGGTCGGCGACGTACGGCAACTGGATGCGGTCGGCAGGTAGTTTCCAGCGTTGGGATCGCACCCAGGAGGCGAGGATCGGCGGCCGGACGTCGCGCGTCTCGACGGGGTCGAGCGTGAGGAAGCTCAGTCGGGCTGTCGCAGTCCGGCTGTTGTCGTCGGCCGTCGGTGCGAGCTCGTCCACGCCTGCCTCCCTGACGTTGTTTCGAGCGTAGTGCAGTCCGCCGCAAGTGCGGTCTCAGAATGAGACAACCGATCGCCGCCGGCCGGGGTCGTGATGGACAGCTGGAGGAGGCCGCGGAGCTCCGCGAGACGTTCTTCTGGGCGTCCTGACGCGCTTCTCAATTTGAGACCTCCGGCCTCCTGCCGTGCGGGCTGTACTGCTGGTGACAGCCGGTTACACGAGCGGGAGGAGTGCCATGAGTCGCCAGAGTGTGGCGAAGGCCCACCAAAAGATCCAGGAGTTGTCCTGGGAGCCGGCGTACCACGAGCCGGTCTCCCAGTACGGAACCGACTACACGTTCCGGAAGGCCCAGAAGAAGGATCCGCTGAAGCAGGTGTTGCGGTCGTACTTCCCGATGCAGGAGGAGAAGGACCACCGGGTGTACGGCGCCTCGGACGGCGCCATCCGCGGCAACATGTTCCGCCAGGTGCAGGAACGCTGGCTGGAGTGGCAGAAGCTGTTCCTGAGCATCATCCCGCTGCCGGAGATCTCGGCCGCCCGGGCGATGCCGCTGCTGTTCCGTACGGTGCCGAACCCCGAACTGCACAACGGGCAGGCCATCCAGATGATCGACGAGGTCAGGCACTCGACGATCCAGCAGAACCTCAAACGCCTGTACATGAACAACTACATCGACCCCGCGGGCTTCAACTCCAGCCTGCGGAACTTCCAGAACGACTACTGCGGCACGATCGGCCGGCAGTTCGCCGAGGGGTTCATCACCGGTGACGCGATCACCGCGGCCAGTATCTATCTGACGATCGTGGCCGAGACCGCCTTCACCAACACGCTGTTCGTCGCGATGCCGGCCGAGGCGGCCGCGAACGGCGAC
>DASSDE010000260.1:0-2309 GCA_035697365.1 Kribbella sp.
CTTCTCATGCTTCGGCTGTGCCCTTCCATCGCCTGGTCAGGCCTTGTGTTGCATGGTGGTTCGGGCGGGGTTGGCTTGTTCGGCGGCTTTGGGGTCCTTGTCGTCCTGTTTGGCGCGGACGCCTTGCTCGACTCGGGTGCCCAGGTCGGGGTCGACGTTGCGCCAGTAGGTGAAGGCGCGGGCCAGGACCGGGGCGGTGACGCCGTTGAGCAGGTGGCCGACGATGTTGTCCACCAGCCGGTCGCGCGCGGCGTCGTCGAGGACCTCTCTGACCATCGTGCCGGCCTGGCCCCAGTCGTCGTCCTCGGCGTGTGTGACGTACGCCGTGCGCGTGATCTCACCGTCCGCGTGCCAGCTCGGCGGTTCACCGTGGGGCTCGGCCGCGGGACCGCCCTTCGAGTTCGGTGCGTACACCGGATCGGTGGTCTTGCGGTACGCCATCGCGCCGTCCTTGGAGTACGAGTGCACCGGGACGACGGGCGCGTTCACGGGCAGCTGCTGGTAGTTCGTACCGACCCGGGCGCGGTGCGCGTCGGCGTAGGAGAACAAGCGCGCGAGGAGCATCCGGTCGGGGCTCGGCCCGATGCCGGGCACCAGGTTGTTCGGCTGGAACGCTGCCTGTTCGATCTCGGCATGGTTGTCGGTCGGGTTGCGGTCGAGCGTCATCCGGCCGACCTCGATCAGTGGATAGTCACCGTGCGGCCAGACCTTGGTCAGGTCGAACGGGTTGAACCGGTACGACGGCGCATCGGCGTACGGCATCACCTGCACGTACAGCGTCCAGCTCGGGTACTGGCCGTCGCGGATGTGCTCGAACAGGTCCCTCATGTGGTAGTCGGTGTCGACCGCGGCCATCTGGTCGGCCTCGTGCTGGGTGAAGTACTCGACACCTTGGTCGGTCTTGAAGTGGTACTTGACCCAGAAGCGGGCACCTTCGGCGTTGATCCATTGGTAGGTGTGCGAGCTGTACCCGTTCATGTGCCGCCAGGTGCGTGGGATGCCGCGGTCACCCATCAGCCAGGTCACCTGGTGGGCGGACTCGGGCGAGAGGGTCCAGAAGTCCCACTGCATGTCATGGTCGCGCAGGTTGTTGTCGGCCCGGCGTTTCTGGGAGCGGATGAAGTGCTGGAACTTCATCGGATCCTTCATGAAGAACACCGGAGTGTTGTTGCCGACCATGTCGTAGTTGCCCTCGCTGGTGTAGAACTTCACCGCGAAGCCGCGAGGGTCGCGCCAGGTGTCGGGGCTGCCCCGCTCGCCGGCGACGGTGGAGAACCTGATCACCAGATCCGTACTGACCCGAGGCTGGAACAGGGCCGCTGTGGTGTACGGGCTGACATCGGCCGTCACCTCGAAATGCCCGAACGCTCCGCTGCCCTTCGCGTGCGGCTGCCGTTCCGGGATCCGTTCCCGGTTGAACTGGGCCATCTGCTCGATGAGATAGGCGTCCTGGAGCAGGATCGGTCCGTCCGGGCCGACGGTCAGCGAGTGCTCGTCGCTCTCGACCGGGATCCCGGCGTCCGTGGTGGTGAAATGCGGAGAACGGTCAGTCATCGAACAGCCTTCCTTTGTGAGGTCCAACAGTTCGCGAAGAGCTGGGGGAGCGGCTTCAGTGCAGGAACTGGTCCGCGGTCATCGGGATGTTCCGGATCCTGATCCCGGTGGCGTGGGTGGCGGCGTTCGCGACGGCCGCCGCGGTGCCGACGATGCCGATCTCGCCGATGCCCCGCGATCCCATCGCGCTGAACGTCGGGGTCTGTTCGTCGAGCCAATCGGCCTCGATCCCGGCGACGTCGGCGTGCGCAGCGACGTGATAGGAGGCGAGATCCTGGGTCACCACATGGCCGAACCGCGGATCGCGTACGGACTCCTCGAAGAGCGCCGCCGACAATCCCATCACCAGTCCGCCGAGGAACTGTGAGCGGGCCGTCGTCGGGTTGATGATCCGGCCGACCGAGTACACGCCGAGCAGCCGCGGGACCCGGAGTTCTCCGGTGTAGCGGTGCACCCGTACCTCGGCGAAGACAGCCCCGAACGAATGGAACGCGAACCGGTCCGCTTCCGGCCCGCGGACCGGACTGGCCTCCGACGAGAGTCCGGGCGCCGGCCGGTCGCCATGATCGGAGCGGAACTGCTGAGCCGCCGCCGCGATCGCGGAGCCCCAGGAGCTGGTCCCGGACGAACCTCCCGCCACGCTTGCCGGCGGCAACGAAGAGTCGGCGATCCGCAGGTCGATCTCGGCTGCGCCGACCTGGAGAGCGTCGGCGGCGATCTGGGTGAGCACCGTACGGGCACCGGTGCCGATGTCG
>DASSDE010000261.1:0-2065 GCA_035697365.1 Kribbella sp.
GACGATGCCGAGCGGCTCGTAGATCGACGGGCAGCAGAACGCCAGTGCGTGCGTCAGGACCTGCCGGACCTCTTCGCGCGGCAGCATCTCGGAGACCACGAACACGCCGTCGCGGGCCAGCTTGAGGTCGTCGATCAGCGCATCGGTCTCGGCCTTCAGCTCGACCGTGTCGGCAGCACCGGCGAGCAGCACGAGCTGCACCGACGGGTCGAGTCGCAGGCCTGCGCGGAGCAGGTGCGGCACGCCCTTCTGCCGGGTGATGCGGCCGACGAAGGTCACGTACGGGCGGTTGAGGTCGACGCCCAGGCGCTCCAGCACGTTGGTCGACGGGTCCGGGTGGTAGAAGTTCGCGTCGATCCCGTTCGAGATCACGTGCACCTTGGCCGGGTCGATCGACGGGTAGCACTCCAGTACGTCGGCGCGCATCCCACGGCTGACGGCGACGACCGCGTCGGCCGCCTCGTACGCGGTCCGCTCGGCCCAGCTCGACAGCCGGTACCCGCCGCCGAGCTGCTCGGCCTTCCACGGCCGCCGCGGCTCCAGCGAGTGCGCTGTCACCACGTGCGGTACGTCGTACAGCAGCTTGGACCAGTGACCGGCCATGTTCGCGTACCAGGTGTGCGAGTGCACGAGCTGCGCGCCGCCGACCGCTGCCGTCATGGTCAGGTCGGTGGAGAGGATCCGGAGCGCCGCGTTGGCGGCGGGCATCCGCGGGTCGTCCTCGGAATGCGCGGTCGCGCCCTGCCGGGGCTCGCCCATGGCATGCACGTCCACGTCGATCAGCCGGCGCAGCTCGCGGACCAGGAAGTCCACGTGCACCCCCGCCCCGCCGTACACGTCCGGAGGAAACTCACGCGTCAGAATGGCGACCTTCATAAGCTCCGACGATAAGTCATCAAGCGGCGTGTGTCGGCACCCAGAAGCGCAGCTTTCCGTGTCGTTCGCCTTCCAATTCGAAACCAGCCAGTTCGCCACCAGCTGCCTCGATCACCTTGCGCGATCCGGTGTTGTCCACGTCGCAGGTGACCAGTGCCGGGTCGATGCCGAGGGCGCCGGCGATCGGGAGCGACTGGGCGAGCATCTGGGTCGCGTACCCCTTCCGGCGCGCGGACGCCCGGACCCAGTACCCGATGTGGCCGCCGACCTCGGTGAGCGGCGGAGTCAGGTAGTGCCGGATCGAGAGCCGGCCGAGCAGCTCCACGCCGTCGACGAACCACAGCACGGTCTGGTGCACGATGCCGGGCGGCAGCACGGTCTCCGGCTCGGCCTCCCGCCGGATCGCGTCGACCAGGTGCTGGAACTCGGCGGGATCGGCCGCCCGCTCCCGGGTCCACAGCTCGTCCTCCTCGGCGATCGACTTGGGCCCCAGCCAGTGCAGGTCCTCCGGGGCGAGCTCGTCCCAGGCCGCGAGGAACGAACGGTGAACGGCAACGGTCGGAACGACGAGGATCGGCATCTTTACAGTGTCGCGACACTCGCAACCGCTTATGCCAGAGGGTTGTCGGAGCTAAGGCCATTTGCCCCCCTCCTGCACAGCACGATCGGGCACTCGGTGGGCACCTCGGGGCACCGGAGAGCCGACCACGATGCTCCGCATCGAGGTCACCTCTCCGGCACCCCGATGCACTCCACCGAGCACCCGCTCGCACTGCACATGAGGGGGGCACATGGCCTAAGGTGCGGACATGGCAAAGGCGCCCAGAGTTCTCGGAATCGTGCTGGCCGGTGGTGAGGGGAAGCGGCTGATGCCGCTGACGGCGGACCGGGCCAAACCGGCCGTGCCGTTCGGCGGCAGTTATCGCCTCATCGACTTCGTGCTCTCGAATTTGGTGAACGCCGGCTATCGAAATCTCTGCGTGCTGACCCAGTACAAGTCGCACTCGCTCGACCGGCACGTCACGCTGACCTGGCGGATGTCCACGTTCCTCGGCAACTACGTGACCTGTGTGCCGGCGCAGCAGCGGCTCGGCCCGCAGTGGTACCAGGGCAGCGCGGACGCGATCTACCAGTCGATGAACCTGATCAACGACGCGGACCCGGAGTACATCGTGGTCTTCGGCGCCGA
>DASSDE010000262.1:0-4433 GCA_035697365.1 Kribbella sp.
GGAGCTGCCGGACCATCGTCGGCATGTGCGTGAGCGCGCCGAGGCTGTGCACGTTCGGGTTGCCGAGGTAGACACCGACGGAGTTTCGTCCGTGCTCCTGCTGGATCGCGGTCAGCCGGTCGGCAACGAGTTCGTACGCCGCCTCCCAGCTGATGTCCTGCCAGCCGTCGGGTGTCTTTCGTACGGGCGTGGTCAGCCGGTCCGGATCTTCCTGAAGATCGCGGAGCGCGACCGCCTTCGGGCAGATGTGTCCGCGCGACAGCGGGTCGGACTTGTCGCCCCGGATGTCGGTCACACGGCCGTTCTCGACGGTCACCAGCACGCCGCAGATCGCTTCGCAGAGATTGCAGGACGTCCGCCGTACGCTCATCGGTTCAAACTACCCTCGGGTAGCAGCTCCCGGCTATGAGTCGAACTGGGCCTCGTCGAGGCGACCGAGGATTGCGTCGACGGTCTCGCCGACGGACAGGTCGGAGTTGTCCAGCCAGAGGCCGCGGCGCGGACTGAAGGCGTGCAGTTCGTAGTCGAGTTCGTCGACCAGATGATGCGCGCCGCCGATCCGGCCGGAGATCACCTCCGGCCGGGGTGTCAGGACGACGAGATACCGCGGGCGGGTACGGATGCCGTCCAGGAACTCGCGCAGCAGTTCGCCGATCACGACGTCCTGCAGGACCACGGTGAAGCCGGCCTTCGCATACTCGTCGGCGGACAGGCAGGCGAGCCGGTAGCGCAGTTGCAACTGGCGTTGTGCTTCGAGTACGTCGTCGGCCATCGAGGCCTGTCCGCTGACGATCATCCGGCGGAAAACGTCCCCCCGCAGATGCACGCCGTACTGGAATCTCTCGGCGAGCATCTGGGACACCGACGACTTCCCCGCCGCCATGATTCCGCTGACGACGATCACCCCCTCGGACTCCATGCGGTGATCGTGCCACTTCCCGGCCGGGTTTAGACCCGGTCTCGGCGATTCTTGTCGAAATCCCAGCTTTGTAAGGCCTTAGTGCATCCCGTGGGTCAGGCCATCAGGGTTTCGAGGTGGTGTCGCAGGACCTGGCGGAGGCGGGCCGGGGTGGTGCGTTCGGGCTGGATCGCGGCGTGCAGCGCGAGGCCGTCGATCAACGCGTGCAGGCGCTCGGCCTCGCGGCGCAGCTCCAGGCCGACGAGCAGCGCGCCGTCGTCGGCGAGCGAACGCAGCAGCGACTCGCACAGTTGGCGGAGACCGTTGTGCACGGTGTCGATGTGCTCCTGCAGGCTGCCGGCACCGGACTCGGCGCGGGCCTGCGCCATGAACGCCATCCAGACATCGAACTCGGCCCGGCGCTCGGCGTCCAGTGGCAGCGCCTCCTCGAGGTACCGCAGGGCGATCGCCAGCGCGTTGCCCTTCGGCTCGATCGCGGAGACCCGCTCGGTGACGCGCCGCGACACCAGGTCCATCGCGAAGCTCAGCAGCCCGTCCTGATCGGGGAAGTAGTAGCGCACCGCGCCTGCCGACCAGCCCGCCTCGGCGGCGATGGTGCGCACCGATGCGGCCCGAATGCCGTCCCGGCGGACCACCCGCCAGAGCGCCTCGGCGATCTCTTCCCGGCGGGCGGCGTGGTCGACGATCTTCGGCATGGAACCTTTTTAGCACAACTGTGTTACCTTGGTTTTACAACACAGTTGTACTTAAACAATCCCGGGAGGGGACCGGACGTGCTTCTCGCTGTGATCGCCGCGTGTGAGATCGGGTTCTGGGTGCTGCTGGCCGCCGGCTTGGTGACGCGCTACCTGCTCCGGTTGCCGAAAGCCGGGATGGTCCTGCTGGCCACCGTGCCGCTCGTCGACGTCGTCATGCTGGTGGCGAGCGTGGTGGACATCCACCGCGGCGCGGAGCCCGCGTTCAAGCACTCGCTGGCCGCGATCTTCGTCGGCGTCAGTGTCGGCTTCGGGCACCAGACGCTGAAGTGGGCCGATGGTTGGGCGGCGCACTTCCTCGGGGGAGCGCCGCGGCCGGTGAAGCCGCCGAAGAAGGGTCCGGAGCGGGCCCGTCGCGAACGTGCCGGCTGGCTCCGCCACCTGCTGGCGTACGTCGTCGGTGTCGGCATCATGCTTGCCCTCGGCTTGCTGAGCGGTCGTGGGTACGACGCGGCCCTGGCGCCGGCGACGACCTGGACGATCGTGCTGGTGATCGACGCGATCGTGTCGTTCAGCTACTCGTTCGACCGGACCGAGGAGAAGCCTCGCGAGAAGCAGTCGGCCTGACGTCCCGGACCCGCGCGGTCACTCGTCGTACATTTTCTGCATGACGGTGATGGGGCGGGTCTGGGCTGCGGTCACCGGGCTGATCGTGGTGTGCGGGATCGTCATCCAACTGGTCGTGACGGCGAACGGTCACGAAGGGTTCTACCCGGACAATCCGGAGCGCGTCTTCAACGTGTTCGCGTACTTCACCATCCAGTCGAACCTGCTGCTCGGCGGGACGACGCTGATGCTGGCGGCGCAACCGGACCGTACTCCGAGCCGGCTGTTCGAGACCCTGCGGCTGAACGGCGTGCTCTGCATCGCAGTGACCGGCATCGTCTACCACGCGGTGCTCGCGGGGACCGACGAGCTGCACGGCTGGGCGTCGGTGACGAACTTCCTGCTGCACACCGCGGCCCCGGTGGCGGGCGTCCTGGGCTGGCTCGCCTTCGGCCCGCGCGGCCTCACCAACTGGCGGATCGTCGGCTGGTCGATCGTGTATCCGCTGCTCTGGTTGGCGTTCACGCTGATCCGCGGCGCGTTCGCCGGCTTCTACCCGTACCCGTTCGTGGATGTCGACCAGCACGGGTACGGACGGGTGCTGCTGAACTGTCTGCTCGTGGCGGTACTCTTCCTGGCTCTGGCGGCCGGCGCGACCACTCTCGACCGCCGCCTGCGCCGGAAGACAACCGTCGAAAGGTAGACCCGTGCTGGTGACCTCGCGCTCGTACGCCGAGTACGAAGCGATGTTCGACCTGAAGGAACTCCCGGACTCCGTGCTCGACTGCTGCGCGGGTGGCGCCGGCTTCACCGCCGAGGCCGCCGCCCGCGGTGTGGACGCGATTGCCGCCGACCTCGCGTACGAGCTGGATCACGCCGAGCTCGTCGACAGCGTCCGGAAGAGCCTGCCGGCCACGTCGGGGATCGTCGACGAGCACCAGGGGAGTTTCGTCTGGCACTGGTACGGATCACCGGAGCGGAAGGATCAGTACCGGATCGAGGCGGCCGACCGGTTCTTGCAGGACGTCGAGGCCGCGCCCGAGCGGTACGTCGCCGCCGGGCTGCCGGAGCTGCCGTTCGGTGATCGCCGGTTCGAACTGGTGCTGTGCTCGCACCTGCTGTTCACCTGGGCCGACAAGTACGACCAGAACTGGCATGCGGCTGCCCTGCGGGAGCTGATCCGGGTCAGCAACGCCGAGGTGCGGATCTTCCCGCTGGTGCTGCAGGGCGCCGGTGAGCCGATCAGCTGGCTTCCGGACCTGCTGGCCTCGCTCGAGGGCGTGACCTGGGAGATCCGCAAGGTGCCCTACGAGTTCCAGGCCGGCGCCGACGAGATGCTGGTCATCACCCGCGACGCGTGAGGCCGCCGGGCAGGCGGTGGGAGGACGGTCTACCGACCACCTGCCCGGCGGCGTCGGCTCAGCGCAGGAACCGGCCGCAGACCGGCCACGGGGAGGCGCCGCGCTGCGCGTACAGCTTCTTCGCGCGCATCAGCTGCTCGGCCGCCGAGGCGTTGGTCGGGTTGCCGGAGCCGCCGACACTGCGCCAGGTCCGCAGGTCGAACTGGAACAGCCCGTAGTAGTCGGCGCCGTTCACCGCGCGCGGGTTGCCGCTGGACTCGCAGTTCGCGACCTTGGCCCAGGCGCCGCTCAGGTTCGCCTTGCCGCTGCTCGCCTTCGGGCGGTCCTCGGACCGGCTGGTCCTGGACTTGTGCTCGGACTTCTTCTTGGTCTCGGCCTTCCGGGGCTGCTGGGCCTCGGACTTCTTCACGACCCGCGGTGCCTGGTCGGCGGTGGCCTTCTGCACGCCGTCCAGCGTCAGGGTCTGCCCGATCAGGATGAGGTTCGGGTCCTTCAGGTTGTTGATCCGGGCCAGCTCGTGCCAGTCGGCACCGTTGGCCTGGGCGATCTCGGAGAGGGTGTCGCCGGACTTGACCGTGTAGTCGGCTGCGAAGGCCGAAGCGGCTCCGGCGGCGGTGATACCGGCTCCCAGGCCGGCGATGGAGAGGGTTCGGGCCACCCGGCGAGTGCTTCGCCGGGCGCGCGCATGTCGAGCCTTGGACATCTGAAAAGCGCTCCTTGTGAGCTTGGGCATGGTGGAGCACACCAGGCCCCCCGTGCAGGGGTGGGGGCACTCGGACATCTGTGAGAGGGTCACAGGACAGCTTCCGAATGGTCACGCCCCGGTAACGGCGCGACCTGAGTCATCCTCGG